>JAYURK010000125.1:0-38235 GCA_043756235.1 Ferruginibacter sp.
CAGGATAAGAAATATACAGGTTGGCTACAACTTTGCCCAGAGCATACTATCAAAAACTAGGGTGGTTAAAAACCTTCGTTTATTTGGTAATGTACAAAACCCTAAAACCTTTAAATGGAATTCGGGTTATACTGCGGAGTTTGGCGGCGGTGCCTTATCTTTTGGAGTAGATAGAGCAGGTGGTGCCATACCGGTGGTAGCAACCTTTGGCTTAAACATAACGTTTTAAATTAAAATAAAAATAAACAAACACAGATATGAAAAAGACTAAAAGAATTTCATCAGCTATTTTGCTTCTTGTGCTGCCTGTTTTGTTTATGGCAAGCGGTTGCGAAAAATTTTTAGACCGCAAACCATTAACAGCCTCCCTGGATGATACTAACCAGGGCGGGATAGAAGGCTTGGTATTTGGCTTATACAGTGCCATTAAAGATTATGATATTGGAAATACATTCGGTGGTATTCCCTGGCAGGGAGTGCACAACTTCCGTTCGGATGATTCTGAAAAAGGAAGTGATGCTGCTGATGGTGCAGAGTGGGTTGCCCCGTTCGATAATTACGCATATGTAAAAGATCTGTGGGCCACCAATTATTATTGGGAAGCACATTACCGCATGATTCACCTTACCAATACCGCAATTCAAACTGCAGATTCATTAAAGCTTTCAGACATTGACTCAAGAGTAAATATTGCAGAAGCCCGTTTCTTCCGTGCCTTTGCTTATTTTGATATGGTAAGAACTTTTGGAGATGTACCTAAATTTGATTTTAGATTATACGATCCGGCCCAGGCAAATATCGCTAAGTCTCCTGCATCAGCTATTTATGCATTAATAGATGCGGATTTACAATATGCGGCTGCAAATTTACCAACCGCTTGGGGTTCAAAATATCCCGGTCGTTTAACTAACGGTGCAGCAAAATCGTTGTTGGCAAAAGCTTATTTGTTCAGGGGCAATTGGGCACAGGCACTTTCATTAAGCCAGCAGGTTATAGCCTCCGGAACATATTCATTGTTCCCCAGCTATCATGGAATATTTAAAGATGCCGGCGAAAACAGCAGCGAATCAATATTAGAATGGCAAAATTATATGGGGCCAAACAGAACTGACGATAAAGGATCGTGGTATGCCACATGCCAGGGCGTTAGGGCTTCTAATTCAAGCGGATGGAATTTAGGCTGGGGATGGAATACTCCAACTGATGCATTTGCAAATCATTTTGAATCGGGTGATCCAAGAAAAGGTTCTTCAATATTATTTTCTGGTCAGTCAGATGATCCATCAACGGGTGGTTACGGAAGTGTATTACCTCCTTTTCCCTCTGTTGTACCCAGAAAATACTGGAATAAAAAAGTATATGCAGATCCTGCAGTAAGGGCATCTACTGGATGGCTTGATGGCGCTTACTGGATCAATCAAAGAGTAATAAGATATGCAGATGTAGTATTGATGGCGGCTGAATGTTTAAACGAAACCGGCAGTGGTGTACAAGCTGCAACTTTAATGAACCAGGTACGCAGCAGGGTAAGTTTGCCTGCTGTTGCATTTGTTAGCCAGTCACAACTTCGTACTGCAATTAAAGGAGAAAGAAGAAGTGAGTTAGGATTAGAAGGCGAAAGATTTTTCGACCTGGTACGTTGGGGAGATGCTGTTTCGGTTTTAGGTCCGTTAGGCTATCAGCATAAATGCAGGTACTATCCAATACCTCAACCGGAAATAGATAAATCTGGTGGTAAACTGGTACAAAATCCTGAATGGTAATTTATAAATGCATACCACTGTAAAAATAATTTACAGTGGTATGTTTCTGTTTATCAAACTAAAAATTTTTTATGAAAAAAAGCAATCAAATACTTCAACCTGTAGTTTTTGTTTTGTCGCTTTGTATATTAATGCTTTCCTGTCAAAAAATTACCAGGCCTCCATTGGGAGATTATACAAAAGATGCAAATCCTCCGGGCGGACCTTTAAAATTTTATACCGCTTTTGATGGAACAGGTTCAGACAAACTGATGAATGCTGTAGATAGTATCAGGGCTACTTTTCCTTCGGATAATCCGTTTACATCTGTTGCTGGTATTTCAGGCAAAGCGGTGCAGGGATCTGCAGCAAAAGATAAAGCAATAAAATACCCGGCAGCAAATGATTTTGCAAAATCAACAAGCATCACTGTTGCATACTGGTTGAAAAATGTACCGGCTACTGATGGTGAACCTGAATTTCATTTCTCTCTTCCATCAAAAGATTTCTGGCACGAAAGCGCTATGTTTTTATTGGTTGAAAAGGGCGGCCCTAATGCAGATAATAGTTCAACTGCCGGTATGGCCTGCACTTTTGCAGTCATGGATAACTGGGTTGAATTTAGAGGTGCTAACAAATTACCGAATGTATTAAACGGTAACTGGCATCATGTGGCATTTGTTTATGATGAAACAACTTCAAAAGTAACCGCTTTTGTAGATGGTGCTGCAGTACCTTACACGGGCACGGGTAATAATATTGGAGTGGGTAAACTTAAGTTTAATAATGTAAATAATTTTGTACTGGGCGGCTGGAACAAACATGCTTCGGGTACCGGTGGTGCACAAGATGCATGGATACATGGCTTTTCTGGTACTATGGATCAATTCCGCCTGTATGGTAAAGCGCTTTCTGCTTCAGAAATTTTAGCTTTATACAATAGCAAATTGTAATTACTATCTTAAGTCTTTAGCAAGTTCATTAGCAAAAAAGGGCTGATACATTTATTGTTCGGCCCTTTTATCTTTGTTCCATCTTTTAAAAAATATTGTTTTCATGTATAGCAACAAAAATTTATCTGCATACTTTTTTTTGTTAACTGTACTGGCGTTTTGCTCTTCATCATGCAATAACAACCATACTTTATTCCAAAATTTACCTGCTTCAAAAACCAATATCACTTTTAAAAACCAGTTAGAAAAAAAACAAACTTTTAATATCCTCTATTATCTCTATTATTACAATGGCGGCGGCGTGGCTACCGGCGATATTAATAATGATGGCTTGCCTGATATTTATTTTGCTGCCAACAGCAAAGGCAATAACAAATTATATCTCAACAAAGGCAATTTTACATTTGAAGATATTACAGCAACTGCAAAAGTGGGCGGCACTGCCGATTGGTGCACCGGCGTTACTATGGCAGATGTGAACAGTGATGGTTATCTTGATATTTATGTTAGTACCGTTAGCAGTAAATACGGGCTAACCGGTCACAATGAACTATTCATCAATAATAAAAACAACAGCTTTACCGAAAGTGCCGCAGCGTATGGGTTAAACACTTCCTGCTTTACCACGCAAACGGCTTTTTTTGATTACGATCGTGATGGCGATTTGGATTGTTATATGCTCAATCAATCGCATCATCCGCATGCCAATATTGTGGATACCATCAACAGGAGAAATTACGATTCACTTTCCGGCGACAGGCTGTACAGAAATGATGGGCCTGTGGTTTCCCTTCCTTCGGGGGAACGTAAGGGGGGCTTTACAGAAGTTTCAAAAGCAGCAGGTATTTATCAAAGCAATTTGGGCTATGGTTTAGGAATTGCAGTGGCAGATATTAATAACGATGGATGGGATGATATTTATATTGGTAACGATTTTCACGAAAATGATTATTACTATGTAAACAATGGCAACGGAACTTTTAATGAAGAAAGCGCAAAGCATTTTCGTCATTACAGCCGCTTTAGTATGGGCAACGATGTGGCCGATTATAATAATGATGGCCAGTTGGATGTAATAACTGTTGATATGCTGCCTCCTGATGAAAAAACATTAAAAACTTATGGCAGCGATGAAAACCCCGACATCTATAAAGTAAAATTAACCATACCCGGTTATCAAAATCAATATTCAAAAAATTGTTTGCAGCGCAATAATGGTAATGGTGTAAGCTTTAGCGAAACCGCTTTGCAAAGCGGTGTATCTGCTACCGACTGGAGCTGGAGCCCGTTGTTTGCAGATTTTGATAACGATGGTAATAAAGATTTATTTATCAGCAGCGGCATTGTAAAACGCCCTGTAGATTTAGACTTTGTGCGCTTTGCCGATAAACAAAAAGCAAAAGGCATGGATGCTACTGATAAATATGATGATGAGACCATTGCGGCTATGCCCGATGGAGATGCTCATCCTTTTTTATTTAAAGGCGATGGTAATTTAAGTTTTAAAGAGGTAAGTGAAAGTTGGGGAACACAAAAATTAAAAGGCTGCAGCAATGGTGCGGCGTATGCCGACCTGGATAATGATGGCAATCTTGATTTGATAATAAACTGCTTAAATGCCCCTGCACAAATTTTAAAAAATAATGCGCCAAAAAAGAATTTTATAGATATCAGTTTTAAAGGCGACAGTATTAATACATCGGGCATTGGCTGCAAAGCCTATGTTTTTGCAGCAGGAAAAATGCAATACCAGCAATTAATGGCGGCACGGGGATTTATGTCTTCCTCTTCTACACAATTGCATTTTGGTTTAGACAGTATTACAAAAGTTGATAGTGTTGTTTTGATATGGCCCAATCAAAAATACCAGGTAATTAAAAATGCTGCCATCAATAAAAATTCAATTGTAAATAAAAATAATGCACAAAGCGATTTTGTTTATACCAATTTTTTTTCGCCAAAAAAAGAAGTGATGACAGATATCAGTGCACAGGTAAACTGTAAATGGAAACATATTGAAAATGATTTTGTAGATTATAATCTGCAATATCTTATACCACATGCTCTATCAACAAGAGGACCAAAAATTGCAGTGGCGGATGTAAACAAAGATGGACTGGATGATTTTTATGCCTGTGGTGCAAAATTTCAACCCGGTGTTTTAATGATACAGCAACCCAACGGAACGTTTAAAGAAAGTGATACCGCCCAGTTTAATAAATTTGCCATCTGCGAAGAAGTAGATGCCGTTTTTTTTGATGCCAACGGCGATTCTTCGGTAGACCTGTTGGTAATAAGTGGTGGCAACGAAATTCCAGCAAACGGTGTGGCCTTGCTGGATAAGTTATATATCAATGATGGAAAAGGGCATTTTACCAAAGAAGCCAATCCTATGTCGGTTGTGTTTGAAAATAAAAGTTGTGTTACTGCAGCAGATGCAGATAACGATGGGGATATAGATTTTTTTATTGGCAACCTGGCAAGCCCGGCAAAATACGGCCCGCCCACAACATCCTATCTTTTTTTAAATGATGGCAAAGCCCATTTTACAAAAGCCGGCGATAATATCATTCCGCTTTCATCCCTTGGCATGGTTACTGCTGCATCTTTTACCGATATTGATAATGACGGTTGGAAAGATTTAGTGGTTACCGGCGAATGGATGCCCATGAAAATTTTTAAAAATAATAGGGGCAAGTTTATTAAAACGGATATTGAAAAATCAACCGGCCTTTGGCAAACGGTGCATACAGCAGATGTAAATGGCGATGGCTTTGCAGATATTTTAGCCGGCAACTGGGGATGGAATAATAAATTTTGGGCAGGCAAAAACGGCCCATTAAAAATGTATGTAAAAGATTACGATAACAATGGCACTACAGAACAAATTATGGCCTATACCATTGATGGAAAAGAGTATCCTTTTTTAGCAAAGGATGAGTTGGAGAGATCTTTACCGGTATTAAAAAAAGCCTATTTAAAATACAGTGATGTGGCAGGGCAAACCGTGCAGTATATGTTTTACGATTTGTTTAAAGATTACCAGGAGCTGCAGGCAGAAGTGCTGGGTTCATCTTGTTTTATAAATGATGGCAAAGGCAATTTTAAAAGAATGGATTTGCCGGCACCATTACAATTTGCACCTGTATTTTCTTTTGTACAAAATTATAATTCGCCAAACAGTTATGTAGCAACTGGAAATTTTTATGGTGTTATTCCATACGAAGGAAGGTACGATGCTTTGCAACCAAGTTTTTTTTCTTACAATAAAAACACCACTGCGTTGCAGTATGATACACAGCTTGCCAGCATTACCGGCGAAGCCAGAGATGCAAAATGGATTAATTATGCCGGCGGAGGAAAAGTTTTAATTGTGGCAAGAAATAATGAACCTTTAATTTTTTTAAAACCAAATAATCAATAATGTCATGCGCATTAAGAAATTAATCCCCGCTTTATTTTTAGGAGCTGCTTTGTTATCGTTGAACTCTAATTGTTCTAAAAGTAAATCTCCTGCTCCGGGGCCAGATCCTGTGCCGCCGGTAATTGTGCCGGGTACCATTGCATCATGGATTACTAAAGGAGATAAATCTCTTTTACTGCAAAAGCAAAATAATTTACTGGCATTTAATGCTGCATCAAATAATTTACCAACTGTAGAAGTAGACAGTACCATCACTTATCAAACCATTGATGGCTTTGGGTATACTTTAACTGGCGGCAGTGCTTTTTTAATTAACAGGTTACCTGGCGCACAAAAAACTGCATTGTTGCAGGAACTCTTTGGTAACGGAGAAAATGCTATCGGCATCAGTTATCTGCGTTTAAGTATTGGAGCATCCGATTTAAGTGCCGAAGTGTTCAGTTATAATGATATGCCTGCAGGGCAAACAGATGTTAATCTAACTAATTTTAATTTGTCAAAAGACACTGTTGATTTAATTCCTTTATTAAAAGAAATACTTTTGATAAATCCCAATATAAAAATTATGGGTTCGCCATGGAGCCCGCCTGTGTGGATGAAAGATAATGGCAGTTCTATTGGTGGCGGTTTGCAAACACAATATTACAATGTGTATGCAAATTACTTTGTAAAATATATTAATGCCATGAAGGCAAAAGGCATTACTATTGATGCCATTACTATTCAAAACGAACCTCAGCATGGCGGCAATAATCCCAGCATGGTTATGTCCGCTGTGCAGCAAGCCAATTTTGTAAAAAATAATTTAGGCCCGGCATTCAGAACAGCAGCAATTGCAACAAAGATTATTATCTGGGATCATAATTGCGATAACCCTAATTATCCTATAAGTATTTTAAATGATGCTGCTGCAAAACAATTTATTGATGGTTCGGCTTTTCATTTATACAATGGCGATATCAGTGCTTTATCAAATGTGCATGCTGCACATCCTGATAAAAATTTATACTTTACAGAGCAATGGACAGGTGCTAAAGGAACTTTTGATGGCGATTTAAAATGGCATTTAAAAAATGTGATCATTGGTTCCATGAAAAACTGGAGTAAAGTTGCATTAGAATGGAATCTGGCGAATGATGGCGGATACAATCCGCATACACCCGGTGGATGTACAGAATGTAAGGGCGCACTAACGTTGGATGGTACCCTTACCAGGAATGTGGGTTATTATATTATTGCACATGCATCAAAATTTGTTCCAGCAGGTTCTGTACGTATTGAAAGCGTGAATGCAGGAAATATTTATAATGCAGCTTTTAAAATTCCTGATGGAAGAAAAGTTTTAATTGCAGTAAATGATGGTAACACCGAAGCAAGTTTTAATATTAAATTTAAAGGCAAACTGGCCACTGCGACATTACCTGCGGGTGCTGCAGCAACTTATGTTTGGTAAATTAAATAAACACTCACATGAAAAATATAAGCTCTAAATATTTATTTTTTTTATTGGCACCATTAATTTTTGCAGCCGAATGCAGAAAAAAAGAAAATATACCTCCACCTGCTCCGGTGCCCATACCTCAGCCTTTAAACATTATTGCCACTGCTTTGGATAATGCACCCGCTTTAATCAGTAATATTAATTACAATGTTAAAACCAGAGTTGCAGTAAAATTATCTTTTAATAATGCATTGGATAAAACAAGTGTTGCACCAGCTGTTTCGGTTGTAGAAAATAATGCCGTAGCCATACCAGTAACTTTTAGTTATGAAAATAATGACAGTACGATTGTAATTACTTCATCAGCTCCATTAAAGAATTTAGCCCGTTATACAGTAACTGCTACTACCGGTTTATTGTCTGTAAAAAAAGGAAAATTAAATGCTGAATTTAATGTGCACTTTATTACTCAAATTGATTCGTCCCGTAAATTTCCAATAATAAGTGATAACGCTTTGCTGGATAAAATTCAGCAACAAACCTTTAAATATTTTTGGGATTATGGTCATCCAGTTAGTGGTTTGGCAAGAGAAAGAAGTAACTCTACTCCAGAAACAGTTACCAGCGGAGGATCTGGTTTTGGTATCATGAGCATACCGGTTGCCATCAACAGAAATTTTATTACAAGGGCTCAGGGACTTACCCGTTTGCAAACCATGGTTACGTTTTTAAAAAATACCGCACAAAAATTTCATGGTGCTTTTCCGCATTGGTTAAATGGTACAACAGGTGCAGTAATTCCTTTCAGCACAAAAGATAATGGGGCAGATTTGGTGGAGACATCTTATTTAATGCAGGGGCTTTTATGTGCCAGGCAATATTTTAATGCTGCAGATGCAGCAGAAACAACATTAAGAAATGATATAAATATTTTATGGAACGGAGTAGAGTGGAATTGGTTCCGTCAGAATAATCAAAATATTTTGTACTGGCACTGGAGCCCAAATTTTAATTGGGAGATGAATCATCAAATAAGAGGATGGAACGAATGTTTGGTTACCTATGTGCTGGGTGCATCTTCAACTACACACCCCATTCCGGCAAACGTGTATTCATCAGGCTGGACGGCGAGTGGCACAAATGGATTTACCAATGGCAGCAGTTACTACGGCTATACCTTACCGTTAGGCCCGCAACTGGGCGGCCCGCTTTTCTTTTCGCACTATTCTTTTCTCGGTATTAACCCCAATGGGTTAAGCGATGTGTATGCTAATTACCAAACACAAACAAAAAATCATACCCTTATTAATTATGAATATTGTAAAGCCAATCCAAAAAATTATTTTGGTTACAGCGACAGTTGTTGGGGATTAACGGCCAGTGATATCCAAAATGGCTATACGGCCAGTTCGCCTACCAATGATGTAAGTGTTATTTCTCCCACAGCTGCCTTATCTTCTTTTCCTTACACACCTAATGAAAGCATGAAAGCGTTAAAATTTTTCTATTACGTGTTGGGAGATAAAATTTTTAAAGAATATGGTTTTGTGGATGCATTTTCTTTAAAAGAATTATGGTATGCCAATTCTTATTTAGCTATTGACCAGGGGCCCATAATTGTAATGATTGAAAATTACCGTTCGCAATTATTATGGAATTTATTTACCAGCTGCCCCGAAGTAAAAAACGGGATGAAGAATGTATTGGGCTTTACTGCACCATATTTGTAAATGCTGTTTACTGTAAAATTTAATGCAAAAAAAATTTAATCAATTTTTCTTTGTAAAATACAAACGTTTTCCGTTAGTATTATTAGGTATGCTGCTGTGCGTTTTAGTTTTGATAAAATGTATAAACGGTACCGAAGAAAAAAAAGAAGTAACTGCTGCAACCGGCTTTAATGATTATGCTGGTGCAGCAAAATGTGCCGGCTGCCACAAAAATATTTACGACAGTCATTTGCAAACAGCGCATGCCCTATCGGCGCAGGAGGCTAATGAAAAAACTATCATGGGTAATTTTATAAAAGGAAAAAATACTTATGCTTATACACCCGACATAGTTTTGGGTATGGAAAAAAGAGACAGTGGATTTTATCAGGTGGCGTATTTACGCGGAGCAGAAAAAAAAGCTATGCGCTTTGATATGGTGATTGGGTCAGGTGTAATGGGGCAATCTTTTTTAAACTGGAGAAAAAATAAACTGTACCAGTTGCCCATCACTTATTTTACTGCTGCTGATAAATGGTCTAACAGTCCGGGTTTTCCTTCGGGAAAAGTTTTGATAGACCGGCCTATTACTTCCCGTTGTTTAGAATGCCATGCCACATATGCAGAAGGAATATCCGGTACTGCAATGGAGCCAACGGAGTTTGATCATAACAGGATGATACTGGGCGTAAGCTGCGAAAAATGCCATGGCCCTGCAGCACAGCATGTGGAATTTCAAACTTCTCATCCGCAGGAAAAATTAGCAAAGTTTATAGTTAATCCTGCATCACTTTCACGGCAATTGCAATTAGATGTATGCACCGTTTGCCACGGAGGTAATATAGAAAAAACAAAACCTTCTTTTCAATTTACTGCAGGAAAAAACCTGGCTGATTATTTTAAAATTGATACCGCCAGTATTGATGTGGCCAATAACGGCAATGTGGATGTGCACGGCAACCAGTATGGTTTGCTAAAAGCCAGTAAATGTTTTCAATTAAGTAAAATGACCTGCAACACCTGCCACAATACTCATGAAAATCAAAGAAACCAGGCAGCATTGTTCTCACAAAAATGTGTTAGTTGCCATAATACAATTACAGAAGATTTTAAAACTCCGGCTCACAACAAAACAATAGCAATAGATAAAAATTGTATTGATTGCCATATGCCTGCACAACCATCCAAAGCCATTGCGGTAAATATTGAGGGAGAAGAATTTCCGAGGGCTTCACTGATACGTACGCATTTCATCAGCATTTATCCGGATGCAACAAAAAAATTTAAAGCATTAAATATAACTGCATCCAATAAAAAATAGTATCACATTCTTTTCAAAAATGTTTTCTTATAACTGATAGGATTGATATTGTAATAATTTAAAAACTGCCGGTTAAAGTTGGAGATATTATTGTAACCGCATTCGTAACAAATTTCTGTAACAGAAAGTTCATCCTCTACTAAAAGCCTTGCAGCCTTTTGCAAACGCATTTCCTGTACAAAACCCGAAAAGGTTTTACGGGTACGCTGTGCAAAAAACCTGGAGAAAGCATTTTCATTCATGCCGGCAATTTTTGCAGCATCTGCCAATTTAATGGCGGAAGAATAATTTAAAGTGAGCCAATCGAAAACCTGGCACATTCTGGCAGATTCTTTTTCGTTGTAACCAATTTGTGGTGTACTGGTAATGGGTTGCAGTTTCTTTGATTCTGCTAAAACCGTTAAAATTTCTAAAAGGCTGTTCCAGCGGCGCAATCCTTTTTGGCTGATGATATCATGTAATTTTTTACTTACGGCAATATTTGCCGGTCCGGTTATTTCCAATCCCTGCGAAGTTTTTAATAATAATTGCCGGATAGGTTTTGCTTCGGGCAATTGTAAAAAATCGTTACCCAATGATTGTTCGGAAAAATGTATCACAAATGATTTTGCCCTCAGCTTAGAATTTTTTCGGTAAAATTTTTCTTCGTTTCGGTAGGTGTGCGGAATGTTGGGGCCCAATAATGCAAGGTTGCCCGGTTTAAAATCGCTGATATGATCGCCGATAAAACGTTTGCCGGTACTTTCGGTTACCAAAACAATTTCATACTCCGGGTGATAATGCCAGGGAGTAGGATAAAAATTATAATCAAAAAATTTCGCAACAAAAGATTCGCCCTGTTCCAATGGTAATCGTTCTAAGGATGGTTTCATATCAAATGATTGTATTATGGCATAAAAATAAAGCATTATTGTTTTATTTTGCTATAATAGTATCAGAATTATAAAGTAAACTGGTAGTTGAATGCTGCTAACAAAAGTAGATTTGCTTTACGCTTATAAAATTGGATTGCAATAAAAAGTGCCGTATTTTTCTACAACTAAAAGATTTGCTATGCCTGTTCGTTTTATTTTATTATTACCTGTGCTATTTTGTGTTCAATTTGTTGCAGCACAAAAAAAATCAACTTCTCTTACCAAGGGAAAATATGGTAACGGCCCCGACAGTATTGCCCCTGTCGGTATCATCAAAAACTTAACCGATGAACAGTTGATGGAGGTGGTACAAAAACAAACCTTCCGTTTTTTCTGGCATGGTGCACATCCGCATAGCGGCCTGGCATTGGAAAGAAGCAACACTGTTCTGGCAGAACACTATTGGGACTATATCAACGAGGCATGGGATGAACCGAATTTTTCTAAAACAACTTTTGGCCCTGATGCCGGTGCCATTGGTGGTACAGGCTTCGGCATCATGAGTACTGTTGTTGCTGTAGAAAGAGGATGGATCGGCAGAGATACTGCAGTACGACGTTTAATTAAGATCGCCGATTTTTTAATAAATGCCGATTGCTTCCATGGAATCTATCCCCATTTTATGGATGGCAGAACAGGTAAGACAATTAAGTTTGATCGCTTAGATGATGGTGCAGATATTGTTGAAACATCTTATCTGCTTATGGGTTTTTTATGTGCAAGAGAATATTTTAATGGCAATACGCCGAGAGAAGTTTACCTGCGCAAACGCATCAATCAAATGTGGGGTGCGGCCAATTGGAAATGGCATACCAACAACGAAAAAAAATTATACTGGCACTGGAGCCCTACCAATGGGTTTGATATGAACTTTCCGGTGTGGGGTTATAATGAATGTTTGATAACTTATATCATGGCGGCTTCGGCACCTAATCCTGCAAAGGCAATTCCTAAAGATGCTTATGATGGTACATGGGTAGGCAGTCCGGGTTTTAAAAATGGCAGAGAATATTATGGAATGAAATTGCCCCTCGGCAATTATGATAAAGACCAGGGCGGCCCATTATTTTTTGAGCAATATACTTTCCAGGGAATTAATCCCAATGGATTAACCGATTCACTCGGCAACGATTATTTTTTGCAGGGAAAAAATCATACACTCATCAACAGGGAATATTGCAAAGAGAATCCAAAGAAATTCAGGGGCTACAGTGATAAAGTGTGGGGCCTCACTGCCGGCGACAGTTACAAAGGTTATGTAGCACACAGTCCGGAAAATGATCGTGGCGTTATTCAACCCACTGCCGCCATTTCTTCTATGCCATACACTCCCAAAGAAAGTATGGAAGCACTGCGTTATTTCTATTACAACCTCGGCGATAAAATCTGGAGCAAGTATGGTTTTGTTGATGGCTTCAGCATTCACCACAATTGGTATGCAAAATCGCATTTGGCAATTGATCAGGGGCCCATCATCACCATGATTGAAAATCATCGCACCGGTTTGTTATGGAAATTATTTATGAATATTCCTGATGTACAAAATGGTTTAAAAAGACTGGGCTTCAAAAGCCCCCAAACCCCCTAAAGGGGGCTTAACAACACTTCAAAAATTTAAAGTGTTTGTTTAAAACAACAGTCTGGTTTTAATGTTCGTTAAAGAACAAATGCGCATGTGGAAGATAAAATGTTTAATAAAGATATAAAGCACCGCTTCTTCACCTTAAGGAGAAGAGGAAGGGAGATGAGGCTCATAAAAAACAACAACATGAAATCTATTTTTTCTTTTTTAGTTTTTTCTTTTTTTGTTGTAACAAATGTTACCGCACAAAAAAACAATCTCTCCCTCACCAAAGGAAAATACGGTAATGGCCCCGATAGCATTGCACCCGTCGGTATCATAAAAAATTTATCCGACACAGCTTTATTAGAAACAGTGCAACGCCAAACCTTCCGTTACTTCTGGCACTATGCACATCCGGTTAGTGGATTGTCGAGAGAAAGAGATAACACCGTGTACGGCCAGTATTACTGGGACTGGATTGATGAAGCATACGATCAACCCAACATTAGTACCAATGCTTACGGCCCCGAAGCTTGTGCCATGGCTGGCACAGGCATGGGCATTATGGCAACCATTGTTGCAGTAAACAGAAACTGGATTGGAAGAGATACCGCTGTAAGAAGATTGGTGAAGATGATCAACTTTTTATTATTGGCAGAAAGTTATCATGGCATCTATCCGCATTTTATGAATGGCACTACTGGTAAAGCAATTCCTTTCGGAAGATTAGACGATGGTGCTGATGTTTTGGAAACAGCTTATCTGCTCAGTGGTTTTTTATGTGCAAGAGAATATTTTAATGGCGATAACCTGCACGAAAAATATTTACGCAAACGCATTACACAATTATGGGAAACAGCGAATTTTAAATGGCATACTGCAGGTGGTAATGAAAAATTATTTTGGCACTGGAGTCCTAACAATGATTTTGATATGAACTTTCCTATCCGTGGCTGGAATGAAGGATTGGGAACTTATGTATTGGCGGCTTCATCGCCCTGGCATAGCATTGAACCCTCGGTTTATTTTAATGGTTTTGTAAGCAGCACCAATTACAAGAACGATAAAATTTATTATGGTATGAAGTTGCCGCTGGGATTTGAATATGGCGGACCACTTTTTATTTCACAATATTCTTTCATGACGCTTGATCCAAAAGGTCTCACCGACTGGCATACAGATTATTGGGAACAGAATAAAAATCACACACTCATTAACCGGCAATGGTGTATAGAAAACAAAAAAAATTTTAAAGGTTATGGCGCAAATTGTTGGGGACTGACGGCCGGCGATAGTTACAAAGGTTACGTGGCGCATTGTCCCGAAGAAGATTATGGAGTAATACAACCTACTGCAGCATTGAGTGCATTCCCCTACACACCCAAAGAAAGTATGGAAGTGCTGAAACATTTTTATTACGACCTCGGCGATAAAATTTGGAGCGACTATGGTTTTGTTGATGGCTTTAGTGAAGAAAAAAACTGGTATGCAAAAACACACCTCGCCATTGACCAGGGACCCATAGTAGTGATGATTGAAAATTACCGCACCGGTTTAATGTGGAATTTATTTATGAAAATACCGGACATACAAAAGGGTTTAAAAAAATTAGGGTTTAAGAGTCCGTGGATAAAAGCCCCCTAAATCCCCCAAGGGGGACTTTTGAAGAATATTAAAATTTGGAATCTTTGCTGATTAGTATTTTTCTATTTTTTTTGTTTAATAAAGAACAACAGTTGAAATGGAAGATAAAATGTTTAGTAAAGATTTGTTGCACCGCCTCTTCTCCTTCAGGAGAAGAGGAAGGGAGATGAGGTTTTTATTCATCATCCTGTTCGCAGCTTCCACTTTTTCTGCCACTGCCCAAAAAACTCCCAAAGCAATTTTCATCATCGCCGATGGTATTCCTGCAGATTTAATTGAACAACTGCACATGCCGAATTTAAAAGCTATCACTAAAGAAGGTGGTTATGCAAGAGCCTATGTAGGTGGAGAAAAAGGCGGCTATTCTGAAACACCAACTATTTCTGCCAATGGCTACAATAGTTTATTAACGGGCACCTGGGTAAACAAACACAATGTATGGGGCAACGAAATTGAAGCACCCAATTATAATTACCACAACATTTTTAGGTTTTTTAAAAAGCAATACCCCAACAAAACAACGGCAGTTTTTTCTACCTGGCTTGATAACCGAACAAAATTAATTGGCAGTAATGCCGCAGCAGCAGGCAACCTGCAACCCGATTACTATTTCGATGGTATGGAACTGGACACTATAAAATATCCGCATGATACCGCCGGATATTTTTATAATGCTATAGATGATGCGGTGGCAGATACAACTGCTGCAGTTATAAAAAGAATAGCCCCCGATCTTAGTTGGGTTTATTTAGAATACACTGATGAAATGGGCCACCGTCATGGCAATGGAAAAATGCTGACGGATGCCGTGCTGATGCTGGATAAAAAATTAGGCACTATCTGGAACGCCATTCAATACCGCCAGAAAAATTTTAATGAAGACTGGCAAATTTATATTACTACCGATCATGGCCGTGAAGAGAATGGTTATCATCATGGCGGGCAGGGCACAAGGGAACGAACAATTTGGATTGCCACCAATGCAAAAGAATTGAATCAATATTTTTATAAACAGCAACCGGGCATTGTAGATATCACTCCTTCCATTGCCAGGTTTTTAAAAATAAATATTCCAAAAGAGCAGGCGATGGAAATTGATGGTGTGCCGGTGATTGGAAAATTATCAGCCACAGATCCGCAGGCAACTATTCATAATAATATCATCAATGTAAAATGGAAAGTGCAGCGTAAAGAAGGCATGGCAAAAGTATGGCTGGCTACTACCAACAATTTTAAAACGGGTGGTAAGGATAATTATCAATTAGTAAAAACAGTTCCGGTTGCCAACGGCAAAGTAAGTATTGATGTAAAAAAATATCCTTCGGGCTTTTATAAAGTAGTAATGGAGATGCCGTATAATTTTTTAAACCGTTGGATCGTAATTAAGAAAGCTGGTAAGTAAATATGAAAAGATATAGTATCATAATGTTGTTGTGTTTTGTGTGCAGTGTAAATTTTGCACAACCTGTCCCCTCCATACGGGAGCAACCAAAAAATGGTATTGATGATAATTTTCTCCGCAATAAAATAAAAGGTCTTATCACAGGCACTTTATTGGGTGATGCACTCGGCGGGCCAATAGAATTCCAAGGCCACCCGGAAATACAGGCCACACCCAATCCGCCAAAACATTGGACAGACACTAATGATATAATAAATGATGCCGCATTAAAAGCAGCGGCAGAAAGAATTTATTTTAGAGAATATAAATACCTGCTGCCGCAAACACAATCTTACGGCACATGGAAACCTAATGCAGCACCAGGTTCTGTAACAGATGACAGCAGGAATAAAGTGGTGTTACTCTATATGCTTCGCAAAGCAGTACAAAAAAATCAATGGCCGCTCACCGAAAAAAATATGGCGCAGGCATTTTTAGATTGGAGAAAAACGCCGGTTGTAAAATCAACACCCGGTTATGATTCACTCTGCACAGATTGGATGGGAGAAATGGATAAAACAATTAACTGGGTGATGGGCAGCCGCCAGATTGGTAAAGCTTATCCACCCGAAAGAATGTGGAATGCTTATCCTACCTGTTACGGGCAAATGACATTGCCACCAATGGCAGCCATCTATCCCGGTGAGCCGGAGAAAGCATATTTAGCAGCATATAATTTAGCCTACTTTGATAATGGTTTTGCAAAAGACATGAATGCAGCATTGGTTGCCGGTTTATCCGTTGCACTTACATTGGATGCTTCTGCAACGAACAATGAAAAAATATGGACAACAATAATGGATGCGATGAAAAACACCGATCCGTATGCATACAACAAAGTCCCGTGGTGTGAAAGGTCGGTAAATAAATGGATGTACATGGTTGATATGTTTGTAAAAGAAGCCAATGGTTCACCGGCAAAATTATTTCAGCGCATGGATGAGCAATTTAAATACGATGCCAAGTGGGAAGCACAGGTTCCATTCACCGTTATTTTTTCTGTACTAAAAATTTGTAAGTACGATCCGCTTGCGGCATTGCAGTTAAGTATTGAGTGGGGCAACGATCATGATACTTACCCGCAGTTGCTGGGTGCATTCATCGGCGCAATTTATGGCCCGGATATTTTTAAAAAAGAAATGAGAGATACAGTTACAAAAAGATTGCAACAGGATTATAATGAAAATGTAGACGAGTGGGTGAATACATTGATGAAGGCGCAGGAGTTGGGAAAGAAAAAATTGTTATTCAAAAACGGAAAGTAACTTAACCCCGTCAGCGGTTGAAAACCCTGACGGCGGTTACATGAAAGAAGTTTGATAAAATAATAATGACTCGAATTTGAAGGGCTGAATAAAGAACAAAAAGTACAAGAGTGCGACGCCAATGAAGCTTAATAGAATTAACCAAGCTGGGTCCAAAAAAAATATTTTATTCTATTATAAAAATTGAATCATGGAGAATAACAAAACAAAAAGCGGCATCAGTCGTCAGCAATTTTTACAACGCACCGCAATGGCTGGTGCGGCAGTGTTATTGGCAAACCTGGAAAGTTTTGCATTAACAACAGCCGATAAAAAATTACGGGTAGCCGTAATAGGTTGCGGAAGTGTAAGCAACCGCTACCTGCCGCAATTGCAATCATCAAAACTAATTGAAGTGGTAAGCTTGTGCGATATAAAACCGGAAAGAGCCGAAGCACAAAACAAACAATACAATGTTGGCGCAAAAACATATCCACACATTGATGCGATGTTGAAAGGTGTACCGTTTGATATGATGGTAACATTAACCGATATGCAAATTCATGGTGCCTTAAATAAAAAAGCATTGCTGGCCGGCAAACATGTGTGGAGCGAAAAACCAATGGCCAACACCTATGCCGAAGGAAAAGCATTATTGGATTTAGCAAAAAATAAAAAGTTGCGTTTGTGGGGAGCACCTGCGGTAGTAAACAGTCCGCAGTTTGCATTTATGAGCAAAACAATTCAGGAAGGAAAGTTGGGAAAAATTGCAGCAGCACATGGACAGTACGGGCACACCGGTCCAACATGGTCTGCATTTTTTTATGAGAAAGGCGGTGGCAGTATGCCCGATCTTGGTGTGTATAATATGGCCACACTAACGGGCTTGCTTGGGCCTGCACGAAGTGTGATGGCGATGACGAGTATTGTAAAACCCGAACGTACTGTTGATGATAAAGGAAAAATAAAAGTAGAAGCAGAAGACAATGCACATGTTTTATTAGAGCATGATAAAGGTGTGATCAGTCATGTAATGTGTGGCTTTAATTATTTTGATCCGCATGGGCATGAAGCCGGTAATCAAACATTGCACTCCATACAAATTTATGGTGATGCAGGTAACATGCGCCTCATTGGTTACGATTGGGAAACCAATGGTGTGATGCTGGATACACAATTTGATAAACCTGCCGAATTAGTAAGCACCGACAAAGGTGGTTATGAATGGCAGGAAGGCGCAAGGGTTACCGGCGAAAGCATCATCACAGGTGTAGAACCAAAAATAAATGTGGAGCATGCATTGCATGTGCTGGAAATAATTGAAGCGGCGAGAAAATCGCAGGCAACAGGGATGCGGATAAAATTGAAAAGTAGGTTTCCGTTTCCGGTGGTGAAGTAAGTATTGCCGCAGATGCACAGATTAAAAAAATATTTTTATTTGTTTGGAATAATCTGCGAATCTGCGGCTGAAATTTTTTTGAACCCAGCTTCTGATTCTTTGGGCATCATCGTTGCGTCGCACTCTTGTACTGTATGAATTCTATTGAGCAAAAAACACTCTAAATATTTGAATAACTTTTTAAAATAGCAGCGTCTCGTTCCCCTCTCTTTTGTCGAAGATCCCGATGATTTCGGGAGAGAGGGGTTAGGGGTGAGGTCAAATTAAAAAACATGAAACTTGCAATTTTAGGTTCCGGTTTTATCTCCCGTTTTTATGCCGATGCTTTAGTAGCGCAGCGGCGTAAAGATGTAATTGTTTCGGTGTATAGTCGTACAGAAACCAACGCAAAAAAATTTGCAGATGATTATGGAGTGCCGCATTTTACTACAAGTATAAAAGAATGTGTAGAAAATAAAAATGTAGATGCGGTCATCATTGGTTTATCAAACGATATGCATTTAGAAGCAGTGCTGGCCTGTGCTGCAGCAGGCAAACATGTGTTGTGTACAAAACCACTTGGAAGAAATGCAGCCGAAGCTCTACAAATGTTGCAGGCAGTAGATAAAGCAAATGTTGTTGGTGGTTATTTAGAAGATCTTTGTTACACACCGAAATTCTTAAAATCATTAGCAGCAGTAAAAGCCGGGAGCATTGGCGAAGTTATCTGGACGAAAAGCAGGGAAACACATCCCGGTCCGCACAGTGATTGGTTTTGGGATATAGAAAAAAGTGGTGGCGGTTGCATTATAGATCTCGGTTGTCATTGTGTGGAGATCAGCAGAAATTTTATTGGAAAAAATATAAAGCCCATCGAAGTTATGTGCTGGGCCGATACAAGAGTGCATCCGATAGATGCAGAAGACAATGCTGTTGGGTTGGTAAAATATGAGAACGGCGCCATCGGACAATTTGAAGTGAGCTGGACTTTCCGTGGAGGTATGGATTTAAGAGATGAAGTGATGGGCACTGAAGGAACCATCTGGGCCAATAATTTTTTACGCACCGGTTTTGAAATGTTTACCAGTGGCAAAGGCGGGGATTATATTGCAGAAAAAGCAGAGAGCAACAGCGGTTGGCTATTTCCAGTTGGTGATGAAGTGCATGAGTTGGGCTACAGCCATATGTTTACCGATATGTTTGATGCAATAGATAACAAACGGCAACCCAATGAAAATTTTTATGACGGGTATGTCACTAATGCCATTTTAGATGCAGCCTATCTTTCTGCAAAAACAAAAAACTGGGAGCCGGTAAAGCTGGATGTGTGGAGGGGAGATGCATCAACAAAAACAACAAAGCAAATGTCCAGCTATGATGAAAATTATTTTTTAATAAAAGAAGAAGTATTGCCAAACGGCGAAAAGAAAGTTATTATTAAACATAAAATTACCGGATCAATAGAAAGAAGATGAGTTTACTACAAAATAAAAACATCGTCATCATCGGCGGCACCACCGGCCTCGGACTTTCCGCAGCAAAAGCGTTTGTTGTCAACGGAGCAAATGTTGTTGTAGTTGGAAGAAGCGAAGAAAGTGTGACCGAAGCAAAAAATATTTTGGGAGATCATGCTATCGCCATCAGCGGTGATGCAACAAATCCTGAAACGGCCATCAACGCTATCAATACCTGCGTAGAAAAATTTCAATCGTTCGATGGCCTCTATCATGTTGCAGGTGGCAGCGGAAGAAAATACGGCGATGGTCCTTTGCATGAACTCACACTGGAGGGCTGGAACAAAACCATGGAGTTAAATCTTACTTCACTCATGTTAAGCAACCAGGCTGCAATAAAATATTTTTTAGAATTAAATAAGAGCGGAACTATTTTAAACATGGGTTCAGTATTAGGCTATTCACCATCACCACAATTTTTTAGTACTCATGCTTATGCCGCAGCAAAAGCAGCTATCATCGGTTTTACAAAATCTATTGCAGCATATTATGCAAAAAATAATATCCGCATTAATGTTATTGCACCTGCATTGGTAGAAACACCCATGGCACAACGGGCAGCAAATGATGAAGAGATTTTAAACTTCATCAAAACAAAACAACCATTAGACGGTGGACGCATAGGTCAACCGGAAGATTTAGACGGACTGGCCATTTATTTTATGAGCGATCAATCAAAATTTACAACAGGGCAGGTAATAGCGGTGGATGGGGGATGGACAACGGCCCCCTAAATCCCCCGAAGGGGGAGTTTCGAATACTCCAAAAATTTGGGGTGTTTGCTGAGAAGGAAGATTTTATTTTTTTTGTTCAATAAAGAACTGTAGTTGATATGGAAGATAAAATTTCAAATACTGATCTGAAGCAACGCTCCTTTCCCCTTGGGGAAGGAGATGGAGGATGGGGCCGGAAGGAGGGTGAGGTTTTCATCGGCATCGATCTCGGTGGCACCCGCATTAAAGGCGTTGCCATTGATGCAGCAGGAAATGTATTGCATCAAACCTATACATTAACCAATGATGGCGAAGGTGAAGTATGGAAAGCGGCAATTAAAAAAACAGTTGACGATATAATATTTCAGCTTCGCTCAGTGCATAAATTAAAAGCAGATAAAATTAGTGTAGGTATTTCTGCTCCGGGTTTACCCAACAAAGAAAATACAGCAATAGGTTTTATGCCCGGCAGGTTAGAAGGATTGGAAAATTTTATGTGGAGTGATTATTTAAAATGTCCAGCTTATGTGTTGAATGATGGAGTAGCCGCATTAGTTGCCGAAGCAAAAACAGGTGCAGCAAAATATAGTACCAATGCAATTATGGTAACATTGGGTACAGGTGTAGGTGGTGCGTTGTTAATTCATGGAAAAGCATTTCAGGGTTCCTTTAATAAAGCAGGTCATATTGGCCATACGGTTGTAGATAGCAATGCGGATTGTGATGTTACAGGTATGCCTGGCAGTTTGGAAGAGTGCATTGGCAATTGCACTATTGAAAAAAGAACCAACGGAAAATTTACTTCCACACATGAATTGCTGAAGGCACATCGCAATGGCGATTCTTTTGCAAAAGATGTTTGGCTTACATCGGTAAGAAAACTGGCCATCGGTATTGCATCTGCCAGCAATCTTATTTCACCCGACACGATTATTATTGGTGGCGGTATTGCGGAGGCCGATGATGATTTGTTTGTGCCACTCAATAAATGGTTTGATGAATATGAATGGCAGCCCGGTGGCATCCGGCCACAAATTGTAAAAGCAGTTCATGGAGATATGGCTGGTGCAATTGGTGCGGCATGTTTTGCAATGTGTAAAGAATAATTTTTTTGAGCCAGGCTGTATTGCTGCTATGATGCTTCATTGGCACTCTTCAACAGAAGTAATTCTATTGAACAAAATGCGGAGGGTAAAATAAAAATTGTAAAAATGTATAGAAAAAAATAAAACCGCTTCGAATTTTAAACATTCTTAAAAATTATCAGCGTCTCGTTCCCCTCTCTTTTGGAGAGGAGTTAGGGGTGAGGTCAAAATGAACAATATGAATTTTACAGAAACGTATTTACAAAAATGCAGCGGCATTATTGAAACGATAAAAGCACAGCAGCCGAAAATTCAGCAAACCGCACAATGGTTTGCCGAAAGCATTTTAGCCGGCAGAGTAGTGCATCTCTTCGGCAGCGGTCATAGCCGCATCATGGTAGAAGAAATGTGGCCACGGTATGGATCTTTTCCCGGCTTTAATCCCATTGTTGAGTTGTCGTTAACGAATCATAACAATGTCATTGGTGCTAACGGCCAACGGCAGGCGATGTTTTTAGAAAATGTAAGCGGACTGGCCGAACGGATTTTACGCAATTTTAATTTAAGTGAACAGGATTGTGCACTCATCGTTTCCTCCAGCGGCAGCAATATTGTACCAATCGAAATGGCCGAACTCTTTCAACAGAAAAAAATAAAAACAGTAGCACTCATCACCACGGAACACTCTGCAAAAAGCAAAAGCAAAAGAGCCGATGGAAAAAAGTTAAGCGACTTTGCTGATCTTATTTTAGATAGTGGTGCACCTGTTGGTGATTCAATGATTTATATTGATGGATTAGAAACGCCGGTTTCACCAGGTTCTACCGTTGGGGGTATTATGATTGTGAATTGCATCAAGGCTGAATTGGCAAAGCTGTTAACCGAAGCTGGTCAGCCACTAAAAGTTTTAACAGCAAGTGCCATTGTTGGAGATGAAAAAGCAAAAGAATTATTTGAAGCGGCTTATGATGAACATGCAGATCGTATGGCAACTTTATACAAAACCACAAAATAATAATCGATACAGATGGGTACAACAATTTTACATATCATTCCAGTTTTACCATCATCTGATATTGAAAGAGATGTTGCCTGGTACAAAGAAAAAACAGGATTTGAATTGTTATTTAATGACAGCATGTATGCGGTGATGTACCGAGAAAATTTATGCATTCATTTGCAATGGCATGCGGATACCAAAGATGATCCCCTGCTGGGTGGTTCGGTAATAAGGATTAATGTAAAAAATATACAACCATTGTTTGAAGAATTTGTAAAAAGAGGGACTGTTACAAAAGATAAATTTATTGCCAACACCGCATGGGGAACAAATGAATTTGGATTTTATGATTTAAATAAAAACGCCATTTTTATAATGGAAGATATTAAACAATAATAATTTTAAAAAGATGAACACCATTCCCATTCGCACAACAGTAGTAGGCAGTTATCCTTTTCCGGGCTGGCTGGAGTTTGCTTCGCAAAACATGGAAAAGTTTGGCAAAGCAGATATTGAAGAAATGATTGAAGATGCTGTGATTGCTGCCATACATGACCAGGTAACTGCAGGTCTTGATGTTATCACTGATGGCGAACAAACCCGGCTCGATTTCAATTTGTCTTTTTATGGGTTTATAAAAGGCATTGAAAACAATGATACCGAAACAAGAAAATTTGGTCCCGCTGCTCATGATCAACGGGGAAAAAATAATATTGTAGGAGAGTTAGTAGCACCAAATGGTTTAGGTGCTGTAGCAGAATATGTACGGTTGAAAAAATTAGCTCCCGCAGGCCCAATATTAAAAGCAAGTATACCTGGCCCGTTTACACTAAGCGGAAGATTGCTGCCCAATCAAAAATACAAAGACCGCTACGAAATTACAGAAGCACTGCTGCCCATCATCAGTAAAGAACTTGAGGCATTGGTAGCTGCCGGTTGCACAGAAATAACTGTTGATGAACCCAGCATGAGTTGTTATGCGTATAAAGAAGACACAAAACGTTTTGTTGATATTTTTAACCGCACGGTAAAACCGATTGTGGGCAAATGCAATCTAAGCACCCATTTATGTTTTGGAAATTTTAAAGGTCGCCCTGTTGGCTTCAGAACGTTGAAACCCATGCTGCCCGATTTTTTAGAAATGAATGTTGATGAAATTCATATTGAAATGGCGAACAGAGAATTTGCCGAAATAGAATTGCTTGCACCTTTTGCAGAAAAAATGAATGTGGCTGTCGGCATTATTGATGTAAAAAATTATTACATCGAATCGGTGGAGGATGTGGTGGAAAGAATTAACCGTTGTTTAAAATATATTCCTGCAGAAAAATTATCGGTTGCACCGGATTGCGGACTCAGCCAAACTGCAAGATGGGCCAGCAAGCAGAAATTAAATAATATGGTGAAGGGAGCGAAGATTGTGAGAGGAGCCCCCTCCGCCCCCTAAAGCGGGAACTGCGAAGTCTCCAATAATTTGTGGAGTCTGCTGAGTAGGATTTTTGCAGTCAATATGGGGTATGATTTATTGTTCAACAAAGTAATAAATCTGATATGGAAGATAAAATGTTAACCGAAGGTATAGTGCACCGCTCCCTCTCTACGGGAGAGGGAGTTGGAGGGAGAGGCCTTTTGTTATGGTGGCTTGGCCAAAGCGGCTTCCTGTTACAATGGAGCGGCAAAAGAATTTTGCTTGATCCATATTTATCAGATTCACTTACAAAAAAATATGCGGCCACTGATAAACCGCATACAAGAATAAGTGAGCTGGTAGTAAGACCGGAATTATTAAAAAATATTTCCATCGTAACCTCAAGCCATAACCATACGGATCATTTGGATGCAGACACACTAATACCGATCTTACAAAATAACCCTGGAATCCAATTTATTATTCCCGAAGCCAATAGAATTTTTGTTGCCGACAGGGTTAAATGTAAAAACGATTTTCCTATTGGATTAAATGATGGCCAATCGGTAACTATTGATGGATTTACTTTTCATGGTATACCTGCCAGGCACAATGAAATAGACAGGGATGAAAAAGGGAATTGCAAATACATGGGTTATGTAATTGAATTTGGCCCATATAAAATTTATCACAGCGGCGATACGCTTTGGTTTGATGGAATGGTGGATTTATTAAAACCTTTTAATGTGGATGTAGCATTCTTGCCCATCAACGGCAATAAACCCGAAAGAAAAGTTGCAGGTAATTTAAATTGCAAAGAAGCAGCAGCACTTGGCAAAGCCATTAATGCAAAAATGGTAATTCCCTGCCACTATGATTTGTTTGCTTTTAATACAGCAGATATAAATGAGTTTATGAGAGAGGCAGAAAAAATAAATCAGCCGTATAAAGTTTTGAAAGGAGGAGAAAGATATAGTTTTTAATACCCCGTTGGCGGCTGAAAGCCCCGACGGCGGTTGTAAATATTAATTTTAAACTAGAAAAATATGAATAAATTCTTTTCACCCACACCATTCTCCCAAAACTATGGCATTGCTTTGGTGCGGATCATCACTGGCATATTATTGATCTGGCAAGGGTGGGAAAGTTTTGATGCAGAAAAAATGAAGATGTACACCGGCTGGTTTGTAGAGAGAAAATATACTAATCCTGAGCTATGGGCATATGCAGGCAAAGTAGCAGAACTATTGGCAGGCATTGGTTTTGTACTGGGATTATTTACAAGATTGGCATCCATTGCAACCATCGCTGCTTTTGCAGGAGTTATTTTTATATTAGGTGATAAAGGAAAAATATTCCAGGGCGATCAGCATCCGTTTTTATTTATTTTATTAGCACTGGTGTTTTTATTTACCGGCCCGGGTGCTTTGAGTTTGGATGCTTTGTTTTTTAAAAAGAGAAGATGAATTGAAAGGGCTGAATAAAGATATACAGTACAAGAGTGCGACGCCAATGAAGTTGATAGTAGTACTATAGCCTGGTTCAAAAAAATATTGCCGCAGATTCACAGATTTTTAAAATAAATTAAATGCCCGATACATTACAAGTAAATCTCAATACCAAAGCAACAAAAGAAAATACTTTTGATGCAATAGTAATTGGCAGCGGCATCAGCGGCGGCTGGGCTGCAAAAGAATTATGTGAAAAAGGTTTGAAAACATTGGTGCTGGAACGTGGCCGTAATGTTGAACACAACAAAGATTATCCCACCGCAAATTTATCCCGGTGGGAGTTGCCGCATCGTGGCGATATAACTTTAGATACCAAAAAAAATAATCCGCTCATCAGCAAATCTTCCGGCTATGATGAAGCCACACAACATTTTTTTGTAAAAGATGCCGACCATCCTTATGTGCAGGAAAAACCTTTTGATTGGATAAGAGGTTACCAGGTGGGAGGAAAGTCTTTAACATGGGGCCGTGCCTGTGCAAGATGGAGTGCATATGATTTTACTTCGCCCAAGCGTTTTGGTTATGGCGAAAGTTTTCCGATAAGTTATGATGATATAAAAAATTGGTACAGCCATGTAGAAAAATTTATTGGTGTGTGTGGCAATGCTGATGGCATTCCATCAATGCCCGACGGAGATTTTTTACCGGCTTATGAATTAAATGTGGTAGAGCAACATTTGCAAAAAGTGATTAAAGAAAAATTTAACCGGCATTATGTGTCGGGGCGTTGGGCACATATTACCGAAGCAAAACAAATTCATATAGACCAGGGCCGCACACAATGCCTCAACAGAAATTTATGTGTGAGAGGTTGCCCGCTGGGTGGCTATTTCAGTTCGGTAAGCAGTACGTTGCCTTGGGCAAAAAAAACCGGCAACTTAACAGTGAGGCCGCATTCGGTTGTGCATTCTATTATTTATGATGAACAAAAAGAAAAAGCAGTTGGTGTAAAAGTTATTGATGCCAACACAAAAGAAGAAACTAATTTTTTTGCAAAAATTATTTTTGTAAATGCATCGGCATTAAACACCAATTTAATTTTATTGAACTCAACATCAAAACGTTTTCCCAATGGATTGGGCAACGACAGTGGCGTACTGGGAAAATATATTTGTTTTCATAATTACCGTGGCAGCATGTATGGTTTAATAGATGGCTACTTAGATAAATATTATAAAGTTTCTAAACCGGCAGAATGCATTATTGCCAATTATAGAAATGTAGAAAAAAAAGATGCTGATTTTTTTGGTGGCTATGTAGTTTACTCCGGCGCCAGCAGGGAAAGATTGAGCGATAGAAATATTGAACCGCTTTTAGGCGCCGAATATAAAGATGCCATAAGCGAACCCGGCGCATGGAGTGCGTACATGTACATGCAGGGAGAAACCATTTGTAAAGAAACCAATCATGTGCGGCTAAGCAACACCGAAAAAGATCAATGGGGTATTCCGCTTTTAATAACATCAGTTGGCTATGATGATAATGATGATAAAATGGTCAACGATTTTTTAGAGCAGGGCAGGGCAATGATGGAAGCTGCAGGAATAAAAAATATAATTACCAACGACAGCAAACAGGCACCGGGCCTTGACATTCATGAAATGGGTGGTGTACGCATGGGCAGCGATCCCAACACTTCGATGCTCAATGAATTTAATCAACTGCATCATTGCAAAAATGTTTTTGTAACTGATGGCGCCTGCATGACGAGTGCCGGCAGCCAGAGTCCATCTATTTTGTATATGGCTTTTACTGCAAGGGCGGTGGCGCATGCGGTGGAAGAAATGAAAAAAGGGAATTTATAGCCCCAACCCCTAAAGGGGCTTTAGAGAATAAAAATTTGAACAGGATTATTTAATAGCATAATTAATTATCATGAGGTCAGCTTCATTATTTCTTGGCAACAACGTAGCAATTTTTGATCTGTCAAGTTTTTTCTCATTCAGAGAAAGAAAAAAACTGAATCAACCTTGTAATGTAGTAATTCTTGTTATTAGCTTACTGGTATTTACAACTAAAGCTGTTTCGCAAGTTCCCCCTTTAGGGGGCGGAGGGGGCTCTACATATTGCAACCCCATCAACATTGATTATGGCTACACACCCATCCCTAATTTTTCTGATTGGGGCAGGCACCGTGCCACCGCCGATCCTGTAATTGTAAATTATAAAAACGATTATTATTTATTCAGCACCAACCAATGGGGCTATTGGTGGAGCAGTGATATGCTCAACTGGAAATTCATCAGCAAAAAATTTTTACGTCCGTGGAATACCGGCACCTACGATGAATTATGTGCACCGGCAGTTGGTATTATTGGTGATACGATGATTGTATTTGGTTCTACATATACCAGCAAGTTTACAATCTGGGGAAGTATTGATCCAAAAGCCAACAAGTGGTTTCCCATAGTTGACAGTTTCGATATCGGCGGATGGGATCCATCTTTTTTTACTGATGATGACGGACGTTTATATATGTACAATGGCAGCAGCAATAAGTTTCCGATGTATGGTGTGGAGCTCAACCGAAAAACATTTCAACCGATTGGTACAAGAAAAGAAATGTATTTATTAGAACCATGGAGATTTGGCTGGCAACGTTTTGGCGAGCATATGGACAATACTTTTTTAGATCCGTTTATAGAAGGCAGTCACATGACCAAATACAACGGAAAATATTATTTGCAATATGGTGCACCCGGCACCGAGTTTAGCGGTTATGCAGATGGGTTACTTGTAGGCGATGATCCGCTTGGGCCTTTCACTGCAATGTCCGATCCGTTAAGTATGAAGCTGGGTGGTTTTGTTAGAGGTGCAGGGCATGGTGCCACTTTTCAGGACACCAATAATAACTACTGGCATATATCTACTACCGTTGTTTCAGTAAAAAATACATTTGAAAGAAGACTGGGCATCTGGCCCGCAGGTTTTGATAAAGAAGGAGTGATGTGGTGCAATACAAGTTTTGGTGATTATCCGCATTGGCTTCCAAGCCAAAGAAACATTTTTTCTGATATGCTAAAGCGTGGTATTCCGGGTGCAGCTTCTATGGGCGACACTAGCCATCCAATTATTCCTATACGAGGAGGCGCAACTGACCAGTTTTCGGGATGGATGTTATTAAACTATAACAAACCCGTTCAAGTCTCTTCCACTCTCGGCGGTTATCTACCCAACAATTCAGTAGATGAATTAGCAAAAACATACTGGAGTGCAACATCTTCCAATAAAGGTGAATACATACAAACTGATTTAGGAAACATTTCAACAGTTAATGCAGTGCAAATAAATTATGCCGACCAGGATGTAGCTGATGATCATTTAGGAAAAATAAACGGCGGTGAGCAAAATCATCAATACAAAATGTACTCATCACTTGACGGGAAAAAATGGACTGTGCTGGTAGATAAAAGCAAAAACAAAACTGATGTGCCGCATGATTATGTGGAATTAGAAAAACCGGTACAGGCAAGATTCATCAAACTGGAAAACATTTATATGCCCTCGGGTAAGTTTGCCATCAGCGGCCTTCGTGTGTTTGGAAATGGCAATGGCGCAAATCCAACTTCGGTTAAAAATTTTATTGTACTGCGTACAGAAAAAGACAAACGCAGTGCTTTCATCAAATGGAGACCGGTGGATAATGCTTTTGCATATAATATTTTTTATGGTACGCATCCTGATAAATTGTACACCTGCATTATGGTGCACAGCAACAATGAATACTGGATGAAAGCGATGGATTCACAAAAAACATATTATTACAGTATAGAAGCGATAAATGAAAATGGAGTGAGTGAAAGAACAGCAGTCATGAAAGTGGAATAGCATTAATAAAATGTACATATTCTTTTTCGAATTTCACCCCTTAGGCAATGTCGATAAGTTAAGAGTCTTTAAATTATAAAACTCCCCATTCCAGTTCCCTCTCCTTTGGAGAGGGGTTGGGGTGAGGTCAAAAACAAACAATGGAAACAAAAATTTATCCAAACTACGAAACCTTATCAGCAGCAGTTGCACAAATCATGTTTGATACCATCAAACAAAAACCAACTGCTGTTATTTGTTTGGCATCTGGCCACACACCTTTATTGCCCTGCCAGTTATTTGTACAAAAAGCAAACGATGAACACCTGCATATTTCTGAAGCTACCTTTTTAGGATTAGATGAATGGGTGGGTGTGCCACCGGAGAATGAAGGGAGTTGTCATTATTTTTTATACAACACCGTTTTTAATCCATTGATTTTACAGGCCGGGCAGATACATGTATTCAATGGGTTGGCAGAAGATTTAAATGCAGAATGCGAAACCATGGACGAAGTAATTGAAAATAATGGCGGCATAGATTTAATGATCGTAGGCATTGGCATAAACGGTCATATCGGTTTTAATGAGCCCGGAATTTCCTTCAATAATTTATCGCATGTTATAGAGCTGGATAAAACAACCATTGAAGTAGGACAAAAATATTTTCCTGCAGCCACCACTTTATCCAAAGGCATCACCATCGGTTTGCAACACTTAATGAATGCAAAACAGGCTTTATTAATTGCCAATGGCGAAAAGAAGGCAGCCATCATTCAGCAAACAATTGAAAGTGAAGTATCCAACCAAATTCCGGCTACAATTATGCGGACACATAAAAATGGAATTATCATGCTGGATGATGCTGCTTCATCCATGATCAATAAAACAAACTGAACGAATGAGTAAAGCCACCACCGTCCGCATTATTTATTTTTTAGTATTCTGTTGCACTGGTGCATGGCTGCCTAAATTATATGATTATTGTATTTACAAAGGGCTCACTGGTTCGCAGAGTGCATTAATCTTAAGCATCACACCCATCATGATGTTTGCCGTGCAGCCGCTCTATGGTTTTTTTGCAGATAAATTAGGATATAAAAAAACCTTATTGTTCTCTACGTTATTAGCATCCATCAGTTACCTCGGTTTTTTAGTTGATGTTGGCTTTGCAGCATTAATTATCGTTACCATTATCATGTCATTATTTTATAACACTATACAACCCGTGCTGGATAGTATGGCACTGCACATTGCAAAGACAAACCCCAAATTTTCTTATGGCAGTTTACGTTTTTATGGCGCAGCAGGTTTTGCATTTACCACTATCATTACCGGTCAGGTTATTGATGCAGTAAATATCACGGTAATTTTTATTGTTTCATCCATCACCATGTTTTTATCTTTTATTTTTTGTTTTTTTCTAAAAGATGAAGTGTATGAAAAAAGTACGGTAAAAGCTTATAGCAATGTTTGGGGAGTAATAAAAAATCCTCCGCTGATCATTTTATTATGTTGCGTTTTCCTCGTGTCGTTAAGTGCTACCACCATCTGGAATTTTTATTCTGCTTATCTGAAAGAAAATGGCGCATCAGATTCTCTTGTGGGGTATGGTTTATCATTTCAGGGCTTGTGCGAACTGCCGATATTTTATTTTTCTGCCCGCATTATTTTTAAGTTAGGATTAAAAACAACATTGCTCATTACTATACTGGCCACAGCCATAAGAATGGTTTTATATTCCATCATTAAAACTCCTGTTGCCACTTTACCGGTGGAGTTGCTGCACGGTCTTTCGTGGAGCTTGTTTTGGGTAGTGTGTGTGGAGTATGTAAATAAATTGGTAGATGAAAGATGGCTTGCCACAGGCCAGTCGCTTTTATATGCTGCATATTTTGGCGCCGGTGCTATTGCCGGAAATTACTGGACAGAATATTTTTTAAGCAGCGGAATGAAATTATCTGAAATTTTTTTATTGAATGCAGGAATAATTTTTATAACCGCCATTGTAGTTTTGCTTTTTATTAAAGTACATCCAGGTGTTAAGAAACTAACGTAGGTTTTTTTAGGGGACAAGCAATTTGTTCTACGCTGTACAGTATTTAGTGAGAGCAGTAAAAAGATTTATTTGTTGATAGCTAAAGTATCGCCAGTAAAATATAGGTATGGTGCTGCATTCCCATCAACCAGTTAATCACCTAAAAAGGATAATTTATACCAATAGTAAAATTAAAATTTTCGTAGCGCCATCTACGGTATTCTTCTGTGGGGCCACCTTTAGAAAATATTTTAGGCAACACATCATTAAAACTTAATGCAGGTATCTTCCAGCCATTGTTGATATAACTTAGTTCGGGGCGCTTAAACCTAAAACCAAAATCAAATCGCAATACAAAATAATTAAAATCAAAACGAAAACCGGTACCGGCATTTATACCAATTTCTTTAAAGAAATTTTTTGGTACAAACTTAGCACTGTCGGTTCCGCCATTGGGTTTGCTGTTACGCAGGTTCCAAATGTTACCGGCATCAACAAACAATACGCCTTTAAGTACAATAGAATTTGAAACCAATTGCGCAATATCAAAACGATATTCCATGTTGGCTTCAAATTGCAAATCGCCGGTGCGGTCGTTAAATTTATTATTGCCATAAGGTGCAAGCGGTTGAGCGCCGCGGCCAATGCCACGTACGGGCCAGCCACGCATGCTGTTACTTCCTCCACCAAAATATTGTTTAAAAAATGGAAGCGTGGTATCTCTTCTGGAAGCAATGCCTATGCCTGTAAAAGCACGAAATACAAGTGCGGATTTTGCCCTTGCACGTGAATGCGTATATTCAATATCAAACTTTGCAAATTGCCGAAGGTATTTAGTTAGAACACCGAAATTTCTTAAAGGTATAAAAAGTGGAAACCCTGATTGTTCTGCATTTATTTTAAAACTATGTTGATGATTAGCATTTTTTCTATTAATAAATGTAGTGCTGTACCCAAGGCCCATACCTGCAACTAATGCAGTATTGAATGAATACCGTAAAAAAGGAAATTGTTCCAGCGTGGTTTTAAAATCCGGTGATTCATCAAATAAACGGGTAAACTCAATATTCAATGGTTTAACTACAAATTGTGCATTTTTACGGTTTTTAAAATTATAACCCAAACTTAAATTTACCGATTGTAAGTTGAACAAATTTATACGGTTAACATAGGATGCATTGGTATTAATAAAACTTTCTCTCGATAAAAAACGGGGATGATTATTGAGGGAGTTAAAAGGAAATACAAACCTCGGAAAAATAATACTGTTGGAAATACTTACATCGTTAGAGTTGATGATGTTTCTTTTTTTACTGCTGTCGGGCCGCAGGTTTAATTCCACACCGGTTCTTATTGCGTTCACCATCCGTATACCTTCTTTACCCAGGTTGCGGTTGGTTACCGATACGTTTCCCGAAAGCCCCACCAGGTTACCGGCATTGGCTGCAGTTACATTATTGGTATTGCTGGTGGCAGAATAACTGGCTTCAATACCTGCTTCAAAACTTAAATGTTTTGAAGGTATTAATTGAATCACCAGGTCAATTTTATTAATACTGTCGTTGTCTTTAATTTCTATTACTTCAATATTTACATTTTGCCATACACCGGCACGTGAAAAATTATTGAGCGTTTTAAAATAATTGGTTTGATTGTACAAGTCGCCTTTTTTTAAAGCCATATTCCTGCTTAAAAAAATTGACCTGAATTTTTTATAATGATAGCGGATGATGTGCAGGTCCTTAGTTACCCTTACCGTTTGTGTGGTATCCGTTAAAGTATCGCCTGCAATATAATCGGGCAATATATACACATTGTTGATGTAATATTTTTTTAACCGGTTGCTGTCGGCCGGGGGATTTAAAACCACTGCCAATTTTATTTGAGGCGAATCTTTCTTTTGTTGAGCTTCTGTAAGTAAACGCAACTGTTCAAAAGGATCATCGCTGATATTGGTTAAAGCTTCTAAAGTGGTATCGCCACGTACTTTAATTTCTTCAGGCGTAAATTTATAATAACCATTATTCTTGTACAAGTCAACAAGCCTGTTAATTTCACCCAATACAGCAGCTTTGCTAACCGGCTTATTTTTCTGCAACAAACTGTTTTCACTATTTTCGTTTGCAAGCTGCTGCAGATCGTTTTTACGCAAAAAATAACTGATGGTGTCAATCAATGTGGGCTTACCGGCATCAACAATATATTTTACCTGAACCCTTACCTGATCATTTTTTTTTGTGGTATCTACTATATAAGATGCAGTGGCACGGTAATAACCCAGGTGAAACATAGAAGACTCCATATTTTTTGCAGACTTTGCTGCATAGGCCGTATCAAAAACCGGCGGTTTATTATATACATGCCGGATAAAATAATGATCTACCACATTTATTTTAGCGCTGTCATCCAACTGGGCATTTAACCTCGATTTTAATGCGGATCTTTCTGTGCGGTTAAAATTTCCTCCCTTAACTTCGATAGTGTTACTGGTAACAAAAGGTTTATCTTTTTGATAATTTTTAGGAACAATACAGGATGCAAATAAAATTGAAATAAAAAAAATATTCTTTATTTGCTGAAAAAATGATGTTTTAATAAGGAAGCGCAACGCCATAAATTTTATAAATCAATAATGTTTAACAAAACACATACCAAATATATTCAAAGTTTACACCATAAAAAATTTCGTGATGCAGGCAATGTGTTTATTGCCGAAGGCCCAAAGGTAGTTTTGGAATTGTTAACAGGGCATAAATTTATTTGTACGCATTTGTTTGCAGTAAATGATTGGCTTAAAGAGCAGGAAAAAGCAATACAAAAACAAACAAACATTACTGTTGAAGCAGTAAAAGATTTTGAATTGGAAAAAATTTCGCTTTTAACCACCCCAAATAAAGTGCTGGCCATTTTTAAAAAGAAAGCGGAACAGGAAATAAAAAGTATCAAAGCTAAAATAACTTTGGTGCTGGATGGTATACAGGATCCGGGAAATTTAGGTACCATCATCCGTACAGCCGATTGGTTTGGTATAGAAAATATTATTTGTTCGCCGGCCTGCGCCGATATGTACAACCCCAAGGTAGTGCAAAGTACCATGGGCAGTTTGACAAGGGTAAATATTTTTTATACTGATTTGGAAGAATGGCTGCAAAAAAATAACAGCATAAAAAAATATGCCGCTGCATTAAATGGAAAAAACATAAACACCTTTCAAAAACTAAACGAAGCCATCATTATTATTGGTAACGAAGGCAAGGGTATTAGCGAAGCAGTGTTGAAAAAGGCGGATGAGAAAATTACCATACCTAAAAAAGGAAATGCTGAGTCATTAAATGCTGCAGTGGCAGCGGGGATAATTTTGGCAGCGGTTGGTTGATTGGTTGATTAGTTAACTGGTTGATTGGTTGATTAGGGCGTATTGAATTCTTTTTTACATTTAATTTCCATTAAACAAAAGCTATAAAAAATTAAAACCAATCAACTAGTAAACTACTCAACTAGTAAACTAATAAACCAATCAACCAATTAACGAAACTGTATCGCAGTAACCGGCTTTATTTTTTTAATGAGCAATGTAGGAATAATAAGTGTGGCAAAACAAATAAGCAAAGTGCCCACGCAAATTAAAGCCACCTGCCACCACACCACTTCGGCATGGGCCTGGCTCATGTAGTAAGCATTCTCATCCAACTTAATAAAACCTGTTTTTTCCTGCAGCCAGCAAATGCCAAGGCCAAATATTGCACCAATTGTAATACCGGTAACAGCAATAAATGTGGTATTAAATAAAAATATTTGCTGCACATTCCAGTCGCTGGCCCCAATGGCTTTTAAAATGCCCGTCATCCTTGTTCTTTCAATAACTAAAATAATGAGGCAGGTAATTAAATTAAGCACCGCAATAACCATCATTATAGAAAGCAACACATTTTTATTTTGTTCCTGCAAATCCAGCCAGTCAAAAATATTAGGGTAGGTTTCTTTAATAGTTTTGCTGTACCAGCTTTGCGGCAACACATCCACCTGGTGAATTATTTTATTAATGTCATCTGTTTTTTTATAGTCGTGTAAAAAAATTTCGTAGCCGCCTATCTGGTCGGGTTGCCAGTTATTTAATCGTCTTATTAATTTAATATCGCAAATGCCAAAAGCTTTATCGTATTCTTCAATAGATGTTTTGTAAATGCCGGTTATCTGTAACCGCCTGCGCCTGGCATTAGCAACACCGCTGCCATCAATAAATACCACATCCACGCTGTCGTTAATGGTTAAATTTAATTGGTTGGCCGTATAAGCCGACAGTACAATTTCTTTGCTGTAGGCGCTGTCTTGTACATTCATCCAGCGGCCTTGTTTTAAAAGGCTGTTCATGCGGCTGAAATCAAAAGTAGCATCAACACCTTTTAACAAAACACTTTCAATTTCGTTTTTAAATTTTAAGATGGCCGATTTGGTAGCATACCGTTCTACACTTTTTATTTCAGCTATCTTTTTTAAATTATTTTCTACAGTTAAGTTTTGGGCAATGGGATATTCTTCTGCAATGCTTACTTTATTTTCTAAATTCTGCTGCACACGGATATGCCCCCAAAAGCTGAATACTTTATTGCTGATGACCTGCTGAAAACCATTTACAAAACTCATGGCAATAATCATCACCGCCACACTTATTGCAGTGGCCGCAACAGCAAGCCTTATAATAAAACGTGAAAATGTTTTTTGCCTGTTAAAGGCAATTCTTTTTGCTATAAAAACGGATATATTCAAATGGCATACTTTTGGTATCTTACAAATGTATTTTATTTAAACGTAAAGCTTACATATAACATGATAAAAGTTCAGCAATGCAATGCGGTGCAAGAGTGCGATGCAAGGATGATGACCAAAGCTTTGCAGCCCGTAACAAAAAAACCTTTACTTATTGCTTTATTTGGCATATTTACTTTTTACTGTGCTGCACAAACTCCGGATGCAGTTTACAAATCAAATATACAAGGTGTACGTTTTCATCCTTATGGCGATCAAACCGCATTGCCGGTTTATAACCTTAACAGCACTGATCAGCTGGAATTAAATTTTGATGACCTTGATGCCAATGTAAAAAGTTACTATTACAGTTTTCAACTGTGCGATTATAACTGGAAACCGGTTAACATCAGCCCTTTTATGTATACTAAGGGTTTTACCCAGCAACGCATTGTTACCAACCGCTATTCTTCCATTGCCTTTACAAAATATACGCACTACCAGGCAATAGTGCCCGACAGAAATACCACGCTTACCATGAGCGGAAATTATTTGCTTAAAGTTTTTTTAAATGGCGATACCTCGCAGCTTGCATTTACCAAAAGGCTTTTAGTGCTTGATCAAAAAGCAACAATAGGTGCAAAAGTGGTACAGCCCTATGCGCCGCAATTTTTTAATACGCATCAAAAAATTCAGTTTAACGCCAGCATTGCCGGTTTAAATACTTTTAGTGCAGCGCAACAGGTTAAGGTGGTAATTTTACAAAACAACCGTTGGGATAATGCTATAAAAGATATTGTGCCCACGTTTGTAAGAGGCAGCTCTTTAGAATACAATACCGAAAATACCAGTGTTTTTGCTGCAGGTAAAGAATGGCGCTGGCTGGATTTAAGAAGTTTTAGATTACAAAGCGACAGGGTAGACAGTGCCAGTTATAAAAAAACCAGCACAGATATTTATGTAAGAAAAGATGTAGACCGCAGTGGCGAAAGGTATATTTATTTTCGTGACCTTAATGGTATGTATTTAGTAGAAACCTATGAAAGTATTAACCCGTACTGGCAGGGAGATTTTGCAACTGTGCATTTTACACTGGCAACTAACAATGGCCAACCTTACGCCAATAAAGATATTTACCTGGCAGGCCAGTTGACTGATTATGCCTTTAACGATAAAACTAAAATGGTTTTTAATAGTGATAAAGGCGTATACGAAGGAACGGCGTTTTTAAAACAAGGTTATTATAATTACACCTATATAGCAGTTGATAAAAATAATCCGCAACAACGCACCGACCTGGAGGGCAATTACTGGGAAACAGAAAACAGTTATACCATCTTGATGTATTATAAAGCTTTTACCGATCGTTCCGATCAGTTAATAGGCGTAAGCAAAATAAATTCCAGAACAGATAAACCGGGTATAAGTTTTTAAACGTGCTGCATAAAAAGAAAAATATTTTTCACTTTTTTATTTACATTTTTTATTTCAACCATAAACTTTCAAACGGTATCCGTATATTTGCGGCGGCAAGTCTTATACGGCCAGCTCCTGTTGAACTCCCCCAGGGCCGGAAGGCAGCAAGGGTAGATGGTTGAGCGGTGCGATGTAAGTAACTTGCCATTTTTTATTTATACTA
>JAYURK010000126.1:0-12160 GCA_043756235.1 Ferruginibacter sp.
CATTTCGGTTACGCTTTACGATAACGGAGATATTGATGGCGACAGCGTAACGCTTATCTATAATGATAAAATAATTACCACACACCAACGCCTTTCGGACAAACCCATAACTTTTACACTTAAAGTTGAAGCCGGTAAAAGCCGCAACGAATTAGTGATGTATGCAGAGAACCTGGGCAGCATTCCTCCCAACACTGCATTAATGATAATCTATGATGGCAAGAAACGTTATGAACTAAATATCAGCAGTACAAAGAATAGTAATGGTGTGGTGGCGTTTACGCTGAAGGAATAATGAACCACAAATTTTCCTTGAAAAAATATTAAGCCCTAAAAAATGAGTTGTCAATAAATTATAATGTATATTTAAATATAATTCATTTTTCCAAAAGTATCTTCTATGAGAAAATTAGTTTTTCTAGCTTTTATATTTTTTTCAAATTCTATTTTTTCTCAAAAAAAAATTACTTCTTCTGGTATTAGTTTATTACCCCCAAACTCATTACAAACAATTTTAACGCCTTGTTCATTTAATGGGGATTTTTCTTTCGAATTTAATGCCTGTAACCCATACTCGGTAAAGTTTATTCCCAGTACCACGCTATTTAATTCTGTTGAGTGGGATTTTGGAGATTTAACCCCTCACAGCACTTTAAATTCTTCTGCTCATATTTATGCCGCTTATGGTAATTATATTGTAAAGATGATTTTATTTGGAGCTGCCTGCAGTGATACTATAACCAAAAACATTTCAGTAAACTTACTGAACGATAATGCATTAATTACTACAATTGATACCACCATTTGCTTTGGCACAACTAAATTATTAAGGGCACAACCATCAAATAGTTTTTGCTGGAGCCCCACCACTTATTTAAATAATCCGCTATTAAATAACCCAACCACATCTACCCTAACTAATATTACTTACTATTATACAGCAGAAGTTTTGGGGAATAACTTAATTGTAAATGGAGATTTTAGCGCAGGAAATACAGGTTTTACATCTGATTACACATTTGCGACAACTAATTCAACTGCAAACGCAGTTTATGGTATTACAACAAATGCACAAGCATGGAATGCTGGCGCAAGTCCTTGTGTTGACCATACAAGTGGAACAGGAAATATGCTGGTTGCAAACGGAGCTACAACTGCAGGAAAAAAATTATGGAAAAGCACAGTGAATGTTACACCTAATACAAATTACCAGTTTTCCGCCTGGATACAAAGTATTTCATTAGCAAATTTTGCCGTGTTTAAATTTTACATAAATGGAGTACAATTTGGACCAACACTTAACGGCCCGTCTGTAGCATGCCAGTGGGTGCAGCAAAAGCTTAACTGGAATTCAGGAATTAATACAACAGTAAGCATTTCTTTAGAAGACTTTACTTATAATGCGGATGGTAATGATTTTGCATTAGATGACATTTCTTTTACTGCTGTTTCAATTAGAAGAGACAGTGTAAAAATTATTGTAGATACGCCTTTAGTTTCGGCAACCAGTAATAAAATTATTTGCTCAGGAAGTTCTGCACAATTAAATGCGTTTGGTGCGGTCACTTATACCTGGTCGCCATCCACTGGTCTTTCAAATGCTGCAATTGCTAATCCAATTGCTTCGCCAACTGCAACAACAAACTATACTGTTACGGGTACTAATTTGTACGGATGTGTTGCACAGGCCTCAGTTTTAGTAACCGTTTTACCACCATCAAATTTCGATTTTTCTTATCAGCAAAATGCCTGTAACCCTTTGTCTGTTCAATTTTTTACGGCTGGCGCAAACCCTGTAAATCCATACTGGTCTTTCGGCGACGGAAACACTTTACTGGGCAACAACCCAACTCATGTTTATTCGTCTTTAGGAAACTATACCATAAAATATCATATTGATAATGCTGCATGCCCTGATACAATTACAAAAATTATTTCGCTTCAATTATTAAATGCAGATATTGTACTTACACCCGATACTACAATTTGTTTTGGCAGCACAAAACTATTGAGGGCACAAGCATCAGGAAATTTTTGCTGGTCGCCAACTACTTACTTAAACAATTCTTTATTAAATAACCCAACCACTTCCACCCCAGCTAATATTACTTATTATTACACAGCAGAAACTACAGGTAATAATTTAATACCTAATGGAGATTTTAGTGCAGGCAATACTGGCTTTACTTCTGATTATACATTTGTAACAACTAATTCTATAATAAACGCTGAATATGGGGTAGTTGCAAATGCACAAGCATGGAACGCCGGGGCAAGTCCCTGTAATGATCATACAACTGGAACAGGAAATATGCTTGTTGCAAATGGAGCAACTGTTGCAGGAAAAAAATTATGGAAGAGTACAGTAAATGTAACACCAAATACAAACTACCAATTTTCTGCCTGGATACAATCTATTTCATTAGCCAATTTTGCAGTATTTAAATTTTACATAAACGGAGTACAATTTGGACCAACACTTAACGCTCCTGCATCAGCCTGCCAGTGGGTGCAGCAAAAGCTAAACTGGAATTCCGGTAATAACACCACTGCAAATATTTCCTTAGAAGATTTTACTTACAATGCAGATGGCAATGATTTTGCCCTGGATGACATTTCCTTTGCTGCTGTTTCCATTAAAAGAGACAGTGTAAAAATTAGCATAGATACGCCGGTTGTAAACACCATTGCAGATGTTACAGTTTGTGCAGGTGCTCCGGTTCAATTAAATGCAAACGGTGCCTCAACTTATGTTTGGACACCGGCGACAGGTTTATCTAATCCTAATATTGCAAACCCGGTTGCTCTACCACAAACCAGTACTCGATATACGGTTAATGGCACCACCATAAATGGTTGTACAGCTTCAGATTTTGTTGATATTACAGTATTACCCAAACCTGTAATTACAAAAACTGCTGATACTACTATTTGCAGTAATTCATCAGTTCAGCTAAATGCATCGGGTGGCACAAACTATACATGGTCGCCTGCAGCTACTTTAAACAACGCAAATATTGCTAACCCCCTTGCAACACCAACAGCACCGGTTACAAAGTATTTTGTAACCGTTACCAATAACAATGTAAACACCTGCAGCAATACCGATTCTGTAAAAATCACTTTACGGCCTGCTCCCGTATTTACTGTTTCTCCATCAAGATCAACCTGCTTTGGTACGGTAGTACAACTGAGTGCAGCCGGAGGCGATAGCTATTTGTGGAGCCCGGCAAATTTGGTAAGTAATGCTACTATTGGTAACCCGGTTACAACACCAGGTACTACAACAAATTATTCGGTAATTATTACCGAGAGCAGTTGCAATATGTCTTCAACACTTTTTACAACGGTTACTGTAAACCCTGTTCCTAATGTAAATGCAACCAGTTCAAACGATATTGATTGTTCAATTGATTTCACAAATTTATCCGCAAGCGGTGCATCACAATATAACTGGAGCCCGCCTACCGGTTTAAGTAGTACTGGTATTGCAAACCCTGTAGCCAAACCCACCGTTACTACACAATATGTTGTAAAAGGAAACAATGCATTTGGCTGCTCAGACTCAGCAGTTGTAATTGTTGCAGTTACAAAAACCGGTGAAAGTGGTTATTTTATGCCCAATAGTTTTACGCCTAACGGAGATGGTTTAAATGATTGCTTTGGCATAAAATTTTGGGGTGTAGTAGAACAATTAGATTTTTCTATATACAACCGTTATGGCGAAAAAGTTTTTTACAGTAACAACCCTGCTGTATGTTGGAACGGAAAATATAAAACTGAAAAGCCCGAGCCCGGAAACTATGTGTATTACATAAAAGCAAAAACATTTTGTGGCAACGTTGTAAGAAAAGGAAATGTTGTGCTGATAAGGTAGTGATCTTTCATTCAGTGCACATATACTTTAGGGTAATGAGTAACATATTAATGGCATTTTTACACAGTTATAGCCAAAAACGCACAGTTATGAATTTAGACGTATAAAATTAATTATTCAATATATATTTACCCCTAAACCAATTAATAAACTTATGAGAATTTTTACGCTGGCTATTTGTTTTATACTCACTGCTCTTTTTTCTTACGCACAGGTAAATCTTAATCTTGGTTTAATGGCTCATTACCCATTTAATGGAAATGCGAATGATGCTAGTGGTAATGGCAACAACCCATTTTTTAATAATGCCACTTTAACTACCGACAGGTTTGGTAATACGGGTGCCGCATATCATTTTAACGGCACTAATAATTACATGCAGATACCAAATGCGGCCACACTCAACTTTACCAATAAAATTACGCTTGTAACCTGGGTGAGGGTAACTGGATTTTATTCAGGTACCTGTCATGGAAATCGAATTATTATGAAAGGAAATAACGAAGGCACCCCCGGTAATTATTACCTTACATTTGATGATAATGCTTACACAAATGCGCAGAATTGTTTTATCCCTGCACCGGATGTATTACACCAAAATTTTTATGGCGAAAACACATTACAACCGCCAGGTGGTTACACGCCTCATATCCAAACAAATCAATGGTACTCCGTAATCTACACAAATGACGGTATAACCGCAAAGTTGTATATTAATTGCGAATTAAAAGGATCTGGCCCAGCCGGTTCCCCGGCTTTTACAAATGCCTCAGATCTTTTTTTTGGCAGATTGAATAATCCTTCATTTCCCTATTGGTTTAACGGCGACCTTGATGATGTACGGATTTACAACAGGGCCATAAATATTGATGAGATAAATGTATTAGGCGGATGCAGTTCAGTCACTCCAATTATCATTAACGATTATACACCTGCATCGGCATTTGATAAGTGCAAGAACATGCTTACAGTTGCTGACGCCAGTAAATACAAAGCAGGCGATACAGTTTTATTAATTCAAATGAAAGGTGCAGTGATCGATTCAACCAATACAGCTACTTTTGGTAATATAACCGATTACAAAAATACCGGCAATTACGAGTTTAATTATATAAAAAATAAAAGCGGAAATTTAATAGAATTAAAAAACGTGATTACAAGGCAATATGATTTTACTGAAGGAAAAGTACAATTAATAAGGGTACCTTTTTATCAAAAGCTTAATACAAGTGCACCATTAACCTGCCGACAATGGGATGGAACCACAGGTGGAGTTTTAGTTTTTAATGTGGCCGACACTTTAAATCTGAATGCTGATATTGATGTTAGTGGAAAAGGGTTTGCCGGCGGCATAGGTGTTAACACAAATCAGGGATCAACAAATTGTTTTAATAATAATTACAATTATCCCCTCGCCAGCGTTATGGCAGCACAAAAAGGGGAAAGCGTTGCAATCATAAGCAATAATCTCATTTCTGGTAAAGGTGCACCTGCTAACTCAGGCGGAGGTGGACTTGATCACAACAGCGGTGGCGGCGGTGGTGGAAACGGGGGTGCTGGAGGCTTTGGGGGATATCAGTGGGATAATTGTGGTAATACCCCGTTTGACAACAGGGGTATAGGAGGACGGGCAATTTCTTTTTCTGCTTTAGCAAACAGAATATTTATGGGTGGAGGCGGAGGCGCCGGCCATGCAAACAATATTGGGAATCTGCCTTCATCGGGAGGCAATGGTGCTGGCATAATAATTTTTACAAGTGACAAACTAAGAACAAATGGATACAAAATAATTGCCAATGGCAAAGACGGAGTTGCATGTACTACAGGCATCAATTCCGATTGCCATGAAGGAATGGGCGGCGGAGGCGCAGGTGGAACAATTGTTATGAATGTACGACAACATCTTACTAACAGCATTATTGAAAATAAAGGGGGTAATGGGGCCAATATGATAGGCTTTGCTGCCGGTGGTAAAGTTGGTGCTGGTGGTGGTGGTGGTGCGGGGGTGCTGATGATTAATAGTGGCAGCTTACCTGCCCAAATATCAAATGTAAATACGGGAGGTGCAAATGGTGTAAATACACAGTTTGCCAATAATCCTTGGGGTGCTACACCTGGAGGGCCAGGCAACACCCTTTATAGCGTGGTTGTACCTATTGATAACGTATTATTCAAACCAACTTTTGATTCTGCAAAACTGCATATTGAAGTATTAACCTGCACCAATTTTAAATTTTGGGGATTAACTGATGCTGTTAGATCACAAATTGTTAAATGGCAATGGTCTTTAGGTGATGGCTATACCGATAGTACTGAAAATTTTACGCACAACTACATTACTCCGGGAACTTACCCTGTAAAATTAGTAGCAACAGATATTTACGGATGTGTAGCAACATTTAAAGTGGACCTTACAGTGCTTTGCAGGTGCGAAGAAATTAAATTAACAACGCCTAACCCTACCCGAAGTATTATTACAGTTAGCGGTTTGGGTTGCGGTAGAAATACTTTGATCCTGTACAATATGCTCGGTCAAAAAATAACACAGGTAACAGGGGATAATGCCTCTGAAACTATTAACGTAAGTAATTTGGCAAAAGGAATGTATATCGTTAGAATTATTAACAAAGACAAAATAGTTAAGCATATTAAGGTAGAAAAAATGTAGGCATAGTATGAAGATATCATTACAAAAAAAATCCTGATTTAAAATCAGGATTTTTTTTGCAGCTACTATTTTATCATTTATGTATCTCACTCGTAAAATGAAATTCAATATCAGGGTTATTCTGCCTTTCGGTATTTAAAAACCATTCGCTTTGTGCTAAGTAAACAATATGGCCATCTTTATCGGCAGCAATATTTGCTTGTTTGTAGCGAATAAAATCTTCTAATTTTTTAGGGTCTGTGCTGGTAAGCCAGCAGGCTTTAAAAAATGGCAGGCTGTTCATTTGCACCGATGCACCATACTCCTGCAATAAACGGTATTGTATCACTTCAAACTGCAACTCACCCACACAACCAATAATTTTTTTGTTGCCGCCAAACTGGGTAAACAATTGCGCCACACCTTCGTCGGTTAATTGTATCAACCCCTTTTCTAATTGTTTTGTTTTCATCGGATCTTTGTTTACTACCTCTTTAAAAATTTCGGGGCTAAAACTTGGTATGCCGGTAAAATAAAAATTTTCGCCTTCCGTCATGGTATCGCCAATTTTAAAATTGCCGGTATCAAATAAACCCACTACATCGCCGGGGTAAGCATCTTCAATAACTTCTTTTTGGCGGGCCAAAAAACTGTAAGGGTTATTAAAACGAAAATCTCTGTCCATACGCACATGATGATAGTAAGTATTGCGTTCGAACCTGCCGCTGCACACTCTTAAAAACGCAATACGGTCACGGTGTTTGGGATCCAGGTTGGCATGTATCTTAAAAATAAATCCGCTGAATTTATCTTCTTCGGGTTTAATATCTCTTATGGTAGTGTGACGTGGTCTTGGCGTTGGCGCAATGCGGATAAAAGTATCCAGCATTTCTTTTACACCAAAATTATTTACGGCGCTGCCAAAAAATACGGGTGCCGTTTTGCCCGATAAATAATCAGCATCACTTAATGCGCCATACACACCATCAATTAATTCCACATCTTCACGTAATGTTGCGGCATCCCGCTCTCCTATTTTTGCATCTAATATTTTATCGTTTAAATTTTTTATTTCTACAACATCTTCGTCGTTGGCTTTGGTACCAGCTGCAAATAATATTAAACTTTTTTTATGCAGATCGTATACACCCTTAAAATCTTTACCGCTGTTGATGGGTACCGTCATAGGGTGCAGGTTAATCTTTAATTCATTTTCTATTTCTTCTAAAAGGTCAAAACGATTTTTACCATCCCGGTCCATTTTATTAATAAAAACAATTACCGGTGTGTTACGCATGGCAATTACTTCCATCAGTCTTCTGGTTTGTGCTTCTACACCATTTACACTGTCTATCACCAGCACTACACTGTCTACCGCCGTTAACGTGCGGTAAGTATCTTCGGCAAAATCTTTATGGCCGGGAGTATCTAATAAATTAATAAGATGGCCGTCATATTCAAACGTCATTACACTTGTTGCCACACTAATACCACGCTGCTTTTCTATTTCCATAAAATCGCTGGTGGCATGCTTTTTTATTTTGTTACTTTTTACTGCACCGGCAGTTTGAATGGCGCCGCCGAATAACAAAAACTTTTCTGTTAAGGTGGTTTTACCGGCATCGGGGTGAGAGATGATGGCGAATGTTTTGCGTTTGTTTATTTCGTTAATGTACTTCATGATTTGCCCGCAGATTTCGCAGACCTGCCTGCCGGCAGGCAGGTAGCGCAGAAATCCATTTTTGTTGGCGGCAAAGGTAAGGTTTGAAAAATTAACCAAAAACCGGCAATGCTTTAATCATACCATGGCTGTTAAGCTGAAAATTACATGTAAACATCAGGCCAATAAAAAATAAGGAAAGTATATTGAGCAATGGCATTCGCATTTATAAAAACATATTGCCAAATACATTAAATTTGTGGCAAGCACTATGAAACCATTTTTCATTCTTTTTTTTGTTTTAATTAATGTTGCCGCTTTAGCTCAGCAAAAAAAACTGGATAGCCTTCTTGCCTTAAACACCCATTACAAAAAAGAAGATTCCATAAAAGTTGTTTACCTCAATAATGTTTTTAAAGAATACAGCAGACTGAATAATTTAGAAAAGCTGGAACAGTTTTCTGCAGAAGCAATCAGGATTGCAAAACAATTGCCCCGTTCTTTTTCTTTAACCAAAACATATTTTCGCCTGGGGCTTTGCTACCATGGCAAATCGATGTATTTGCAGGCAATTGATAATTATAATAAAGGAATTGAAGTTGCCAATAACAGAAAGGATAAAAATAGTGCTGCAGGTTTTTATTTAAATCTAAGCGCTTTATATCAGGCTGTACCCAATTATGCAAAAGCGCTGGAAGCCAGTGACAGTGCCGTTAAACTTTATAATCAACTTGAAGATAAGGAGCAGGTAAGCAGTTGCTACATGAATATAGGTTCCATTTATAACGATTTACAAAAACCTGTGCAGGCGGTTGCTTATATACAAAAAGCCCTTGCTGTTTTTTTAAAATTTGATGAAGGTATTAACTATGGTGTAAGCTCCGCTTACCAGGGTATTGCCAGCAGCTACAGCAAAGCCACCGATGCAGAATTAATTACACTTGGTATTAAGCCGGAAGAAAAATATAAAGAAAGTTTAGAATTATTATTTAAAGCAATAAAAGTGGCAGAAGCCTCCGGTGATGGAGCTTCTACGCAAATTGCCCCATTAAACAATGATATAGGAAAGACCTATGAAAAAATGGGCAATCAAAAATTTGCCTTAGCCTATCATAAAAAAGCATTAGCACTGTACAACCAAACTTCAGAAGATAAAAACAGTATTGGCGATATTCTGTTTTCGCTCGGTAATTTTTATGCAGCTAAAAAAGATTACGACAGCAGTTTGTATTACTTAAATAAAAGTTTACAAATTGGTAAAGAAAATAAATTGCTGTTGATACAACAGCAGGCACTTGAAAAAATAAGCAATGTGTACGAAAAAACCGGCAAGTTTGAAAACGCTATAATTTTTTACAAAGATTATATTACAATAAAAGAAGAAATTATTAATGCTGAAAAAGAAAAAGAAATTACCCGTAAGCAACTACAAATTGATTTTGCCATTAAAGAAAACGATTACAAATTAGTACAACAGGTAGCTGATGGCAAAATAAAACAGCAGGAACTGCAAATTAGTTTAGACAAAAAAGTAAAAATATTTTTAGCTGTTGCTATTGCGCTGGCATTAATTATTGGGGCATTAATTTTTTACGACCGCCGCAAAACACAAAAATTAAATACAATAATTAATCAGCAAAAAATTGCGCTTGAAAAATTGGGTAATGTAAAAGATAAAATTTTCAGCGTGGTAAGTCATGATATGAGGGCGCCGGTAAATTCCTTAATTTCTTTTATTAATATTTTAGAAGATGGAAATATGCCGCCAGAAAAATTAAACTTGTATGCAAAAGATTTAAAACAAAACCTCAGTTACACTTCTGCATTAATGAATAACCTGCTCAACTGGGCAGCATCTCAAATGCAGGGTTTTAAACCGGTAAAAGAAAATTTTGATCTTTCGGCAACGGTAACCGAAGTGGCCAATACTTTGCAGCATCACTGGCAGCAAAAAAATGTAGTTATAAAAAATAATATTGCCCCCAATACTTTAATAAATGCCGATGCAAATATGATGGCTGCCATTTTGCGTAACCTCCTGAGCAATGCTATAAAATATTCTTACAAAGAAACTGCAATAATTCTATCTGCAGAGCAAAATGAAACCGGTTGCAATATATTAGTACAGGATGCAGGAACAGGAATGCAGCCTGAACTGCTTGATGCATTTAACAGCATTGTACAACATCAAACCCAAAGCAAAAGAGGAACAGCTAACGAAAAAGGTACCGGGCTTGGTTTATTATTGTGTAAAACATTTACTCAGCAAATGGGTGGTAAAATAACCGCTTACAACAATGAAAAAGGAACAAGTTTTAAAATATGGTTGCCGGCTTAAGTAAATATTTTACCGCAAAAAAACTTTTTTATTTACCATATCCATCAGGGCAGTTTTGTATACAGCACCAACAGGTATTATGTGGCCCTCTGTTAATTTTATATCTCCCTCAACAGTAAGTGCGGCAATATGCTGCAGGTTTATAATAAATTGTTTGTGTACCCTCATAAATTTTTCGGCGGGTAATTGATCTTCCATATTTTTAAGGCCTATCAAGGTAATATGTTTTTTTTGCTGCAGCATTTGCAGGCGGCTGAAGTTGCCCATGCTTTCTACAAAAAGCAAATCCGTAGTATTTATTTTAGTAAAACCGTTATCTTCTTTAATAAAAAAATAATCGCCGGTATTTGCGGGAGCAGTGGAATTATCTGCAGTAGTATTTAAACCATTTTTTTTCAGTTCAATATATTCAATGGCTTTATTGGTGGCTTTCATCAAGCGGGCAAGGCTTACAGGCTTTATAATAAAATCAATCACATCAAGGTTGTAACTTTCAGCTGCATGTTCAGCAAACGCACTGATAAAAATAAAAACAGGAGCTTCCTGCAATGTTTGTACTAATTGCAAGCCCGAAAGATCGGGCATATCAATATCACTAAAAACAATATCAATATCCTTTTGCTTAATTACTTCGGCTGCTTCCAGTCCGTTTGTACAAATGGCTTCAATTTGCAGGCTTTCAATTTTGCTCACATACATTTCCACTGCATCCCGGTCTATCATGTTATCATCGGCAATAAGGCATTTGTAGGTTTTTTGCATAGTATTCAAAATTAAGTGATTTAATTAAAGTGTAATAGTAACATCCATTCTTTTCCACTCATTAAGGCTGTTGCTCAACTATTTAAACTATTTCATCAACTAACGAGTACAAAAGCTTTAAAGTTTTGCAACTTCATTACATTATCCAATAAAATCAAAGAAATCTTTATAATTAAAAATCCAAATCATAAAAAGTAATACTATTCACTTCTCTGATGAGTAATCTTTCTCTTAAAAATTTAACCAAAAAATCCAATTAAAAAACATGAAAAAATTATTTACCTTTTTATTTCTAATTACCACATTATTTTGTACTGCACAAAGTTGGATAAACACCGGCACTGCAGGTTTTTCTGCCGGTGGCAGTAATTTTACCTGCATTGCAAGCGATGGCGTTACGCCTTATGTTTTCTTTTTAGATCAGGGAAATGGTTTTAAAGGATCTGTAATGAAATACAATGGCAGCAGTTGGGTGTATGTAGGTGCTCCCGGTTTTACGGCTAATCAAGTTCCATACAGTGCAATCGCTATGGATGGCAGCACACCTTATGTAGCTTACCGTGATGCAGGTAACAGTAACAAAGCAACGGTAATGAAATTTGATGGTACCAATTGGGTAAGTGTAGGGCCGGTTGGTTTTACTGCAGGGCAGGCCGATGATATATGCTTAACCATAAACAGCGGTACTCCATACATAGCTTTTAGGGATTACAGCAATGCTCAAAAAACAACAGTAATGAAATTTGATGGTACCAATTGGGTAGCAGTGGGTGCAGTTGGTTTATCTGCAGGAGCAGCTTACAACAACAGCCTTGTATTTGATGGCACTACGCCTTATGTTGGTTATTACGATAATACTTTGGCAGGAAGAGCAAC
>JAYURK010000127.1:0-12146 GCA_043756235.1 Ferruginibacter sp.
GAAAACTGAAAAAGATTTATCCCACTCAACAATAGCGGTGGATTTTAGATTTTAGATATTAGATTTAAGATTGTAAATACTTGCTAACTTTATCCGCTCATTCAAGCAACGAGCAACGAGCAACGAGCAACGAGCAACAACTTCTCCCCCTACCAAATATTCCTCGGGCAACTGCTTCCATATTTATTTCCAATTAAAAAGCCTACTACAATTTCATGAGTTCCTTTTGTGTAACTCTGCAGGCGTGATGAGCTGGCATGCTCGTAAGCATAACTTATATTGAACGTGTTAGAAACATTAACTCCTATCATACCAGAATAACCACCCACCAGATCGGCATAACGGTAACTGGCACCCAGCCATAAAAAATCCTGATATTGCATTTTTGCATTAATATGCAGCGCACTAAGCTGTGGCTGCCAGTATTGAAACATAACAGATGGTAACAGGGTTACATCATCAGAAAGAGCAAACTTGTATCCACCAGTTGCAAAATAATTCGGAGTAAACGTTTCGCCATAATTTTTGTCTGTTACAAATTTTGCTTTACCGGGTATAATATTTAATACAGACACACCCAAAAAATAGCGGGCAGAGTATAACCAAAGGCCGGCACCAATTTCTGGTTTTATTTTGCTGATAGAACCGGCATTGTAACCAATAGCCGGATCGTTTGGATCAAGATTGCCCCACTCAATTTTAGAACGATCTAAACTTACGCTGCTTACACCCACGTTTAAACCCGCTGCCAGGCTTGTTTTTACAGAAAGCGGCTTGTGATACGCATACGACAATGCAGCCGACCATCGGCTTATATAACCAGCCTTATCATTAATTACCTGAAAACCTAAACCGTGATGCGCCGGCGAAACAGCATAATCATCCCATGCCTTTGGGCCACCCGGATTTGTACCCGGCACCTGAAACGATGTAGCATTTGTACGCAAATCTTTTTTACCCAACGGGCTGTGAATGGTAAAATAACTGGTAACCGGTGCCCCGTTTATACCGGCCCACTGGTTGCGGTAACTCAGTTTTACATCGGTATAATTCTCAATGCCCGTAATACCCGGATTGAGTACGTAATTATTTAAAATGTACTGTGTATAATATGGTTTTGCCTGGCAGAGTGCAGTGTGTGCCACAAAACAAAGTATAGCAGTTGCAAATACAATTTTCTTCATGCTTTCAATTTTTTCCCGATAACTATCGGGATGGGTATGTAAATCCCGTTTATAAAGTTCAATCTTTTTTACTGTAATAAATGTTAATGACGACAGCTAATTTTTAGATTGCTTATTGAAAGACGTTTTCAATATGCTATCAATCTCAGGTATTTTAAGCATGAGAATTAAGTTTTTACAAAACTTAATTTAGCCACCAACACACTAAGGCACAAAGGAAAATGCGTAGCATTTTTCTACTTCGTGCCTTAGTGACTTTGTGGCTAATCTCTTTTCGCAGCAAAGCTGAGAAAAAAATTTCTTCCTTTCAAATACGCTGTCCCGACTTTTCGGTAGCGTTTATTTTTTTATTTTATAATGGTTACGTAACCGGTAACCGGGTCACGGCCATTGCCTGGTTCAATAATATAATAGTACGTATCAAAAGGCAATGGTTTTCCTTTTAAAGTACCATCCCATGGCGTGGTATATCCTCTCGATTCAAATACCAGTTTACCGGCCCTGGTAAATATCTGCACCCTGTTTTCAGGATAAGTATTCAGGTAATCAATTCTCCATTGATCGTTAATACCATCGCCATTGGGCGTAAAGGTATTTGGTATCGCCGGAAATTTAAGGAGTTTCACAAATACATCGTCACTCGCCTGGCAACCACCTTTACCGGTAACAGTTAACCGGTAAGTCATATCCGTTCTGGGGCTCACTACCCTTGGCCTCAATATTTTACTATCAGTTAAAAATTCAACCGGTGTCCAGCTATAAACGGGCTCTCTGGCAAAAGCCGAAGCTTCCAGCTCAACAGAACCGCCTTCCAGCACAAACTTATCCGGACCTGCATTTCTTTTCGGATAAGGATAAACTGAGAATGGCTTACTGATGGTATCACTGTTACAACCAAATGTATTTATACTGTAAAAGGTAATGGTATAGCTAATGGTATCAGCATAAGTATAGGTAACCGGATTGGTAACCCTTGTTCCGCCATCGCCCAAATTCCAATTCCATTTATCTGGCAGACCATCTTTATTATCTGTAGCATCGGTAAGGATAACATTATCGCCAATACAAACACTTGGCTTGCTGAAAACAAAATCGGCTTTGGGTTGTGGGTGTATGATATCTAATGATTTGGCCTTCTCACTTTCGCAACCAATTACACCATTGTTTAAAAGAACGGTGCTACGGGCTTTTAGTTTTACATTAAACGGTCCTATTGACGTGTAAAAATGTGATGGTGTTGCGGCAGTACTGAACACTCCATCTCCAAATTCCCAGGCATAAGTATGATTACTAAGCGGCGCAGGGGTGGTATTGTTAATAAATCCTACAGTGGCATTGGGTATGCAATAGCTAGTTTTATCAAATGCAAAATCAGGTACTGGGTAGGCATGTACCACAATTTCACCAATAGCACTTGCTGTAAGACAGCTATTACCGTCTGTTTGTATTGTATAATTATAGGTACCGGGTGCTGCAGGTGTGCCTGATATCGTTAAGAGGTTACCGATTACAGATGCGTTAACACCCGGAGGCAAATTGCCTGGGGGCATAACTATACCATTGGCTCCGCCACCCAAGTTGTATACAATATCATCAATTTGTGTATTTACACAAACCGATTGCATGGTATCGCCTGAGTTGAACGAAATGGTATGATCAGGATTAACAGTTATGACACCACCTGTATTGGCAATCTGGCAACTATTACCAGTTGTTTGTATGCTGTAAGGATATACACCGGCAAGTGTAGGAGCCCCGGTTAAGGATACCACAGTACCTGTTAAAGAAGCTGTTACGCCTGGTGGCAATCCCACTGGCGGCATTACAATACCTGTTGCACCGCCACTCAGTTGAAAGTCGATTTGGGAAATATTATTGTTAACACAAAGGGTTTGTGTAGCATTAGCCGGGTTAGAAATAACATGGTTAGGATCAATGCTTACGTATGCCACGGTATCGGTACTTAAACAACTTCCTGTCGCTGGCGTAGATACAGTGTACATAGTTACGGTGCGTATGAGCGGTAAAACAAATATATGCGTAAAGGTTGAACCAGGAAGATGGTTTTCAATAGGCGTACCATCTCCAAAATCCCAAACTGTATTAAAAAGTGTAACACCTGCAGGCGCTGTTGACAGATCAGTAAATGAAACCGGCGTCTGCTCACAGGCAGGTAATACGTAGCTGAATGTAGCATGTGCTGTATCCCTAACATTAATGGTATTGCTCATGGTATCTACACAACCGGCAGCGGTTGAGGTAAATGTATACAGTATAGTATGCGTACCAATGCCTGCAGTTTGTGGATTAAACAAACCTGTTGGCGAAACACCCGGACCACTGTAAGTACCGGTACCCGGCACACCGCCGATTTCGCTGGCCTGTGTTATCTGGAATGGAGGCACCAGCAAACAGCTATTAGGCATATTATTAAACTGCACCAATGGCGCTGCATTTACTGTAATGTTTCTGATACTGTCATCTAAGCAAACACCACCCGAATAGGCCCTGTATCTTATCTGAAATACTTTGGTTAACGGTGTCTGAAAATTAGGGAACAAATGCCTGTATACTTTACCAGTAAAAGGTGAATTATCCAGAATATCTGGTGGCCCCGGAGGACCTGCTGTTACATTATCAAACCATATCTCAACCTTGGTTATTGTACCGGGGAATACGGTGGAAGCTTCTACAACAGCCACCGAATCGTTAGCACAAAGTGTAGCAGGGTTATTTACGGAGAAAATTGCCTGCGGAAAACTTCCATTCACTTGTAAAACCTGTGTAATGGTATCCCTGCAACCTTTGGCAAAGTTCCATACTATTAAACGTACATTATAAGTACCTACTGCCGAGTAGCTATGTGTAGGGTTTTGTAAAGAAGATACATTTAGAGGTCCTGAACCGGGATCTCCAAAATTCCAGTCCCAGCGGTCAATAACTGCATTAGTGAGACTGCTTGTATCTGTAAACTGTGCGTAGGTATCACTCAAACAAACTTCAGGAATGATGAAACCGGCCTCTGGGCGATTATCAATAGTAACTGGTATAGAAGCAATAGGATCGCTTGTACAGCCTTCATCTGTCGTAACTGTAAGTGTTACTGTATAAGGGCTACCGGCTACAGAAGCATATACATGTGTAGGGTTTTGTGTAAATTCAAGAGGTGCCCCATCACCAAAATCCCATGTCCATCCATTTAATACTCCGGCATTAGGGATTGATGCATCGGTAAAACTTATAACCCTGGTTTCGCAACGGGGTGCAGTAGAAGTAAAAGCTGCTGTTGGTAATTGGTTTACCAGTATTGTACCTGTAAGACTTGGCCTAACACACGGACCAAGCGTATTTACTGTGTAAGTAAATGTTGGTGGCGAGGCAACTGTAGGGCTTCCTGTTATGGTAACCCGGTTTCCTGTTACCGACCAGGTAACACCTGCTGGCAATCCGGTTACCGTAGCTCCAGTAGCACTTCCTCCAAAATCGTATATTATGTCAGTAATGGCAGAATTTCTGCACAGTTCCTGTGCATCCGTACCTGCTGCAGATGTACGTATGAGCGTAGCATCATCTGTAACGGTAATGGTACCGCTTACAAATGGGGTCTGGCATGGTCCCTGGCTGTTTATTCTGTAGTTAAACGGACTTCCTACTGCCGAAGTTGGCGTTCCGGTAATTGTGTATTTATGTGTTACCGCATTGTAACTACCCGTAACACCTGGTGGGAACACGCTGCTTGCATCAGGCACAGCACCTGTTTCTTCACCGGCAAGTGTATATTCAATATTAATTATTGCATTGTTTACACAAACTGTCTGTGCATCTGTACCCACAGCCGATGAAAGATTGATGGTTGCATCCGGCCTAACGGTAATAACTCCTCCCTCAGGTGGGTTTACACACGGACCAGTAGTAGTTAATGTATAAGTATAATTGGTAGTTACTGTTATTACAGGATTTGGACTGCCCAAAATAGTAAATTCCTTTGTACCGGCATTATAAGTTCCCGTAACTCCGGGCGGAAGCCCTGCAACAGTTACATTGGTAGTGCTGCCACCTGCCTGAAAAATAATGGTACTGATTGCTGTATTTACGCAAATAGCCTGACTTGCCGCACCAGGTGATGATGGAGATAAAATTATTGAACCGTCTGCAGTAACTGTAATAGAGCCGGTTACAAATGGAGTTCCGCACGGACCCTGGCTGTTTATCCTGTAATTAAACGGGCTTCCTACGCCTGAAGTAGGAGTACCAGTGATAGTGTATTTATGCGTTACTGCATTATAGCTTCCCGTTACACCTGGCGGAAATACACTTGTTGCATCCGGAACGGCACCTGTTTCCTCGCCTGCAAGGTCATACACTATATTAACAATCGCATTATTAACACAAACCGTCTGGGCATCTGTACCCACAGCCGATGAAAGATTGATGGTTGCATCTGGCTTAACAGTAATTGTTCCACCTGTTGTTGCGAATATACAAGGCCCCACGGTAGATACTGTATAATTATATGTCGTGGTAACAACTATTACAGGATTCGGACTACCAATAATAGTGAATTCTTTTGTTCCGGCATTATAAGTTCCGGTAAGGCCAGGCGGAAGACCCGCAACAGTTACATTGGTTGTGCCGCCACTTGCCTGAAAAATAATTGTACTGATAGCTGTGTTTACACAAACAGGCTGACTTGCTGCACCAGGAGAAGAAGGAGATAAAATTATTGCACCATCTTCATTAACTGTAATAGTGCCCGTTACCGGAGGATTAAGGCATGGGCCAGTTGGCGTGATTGTATAGGTAAACGGACTTCCCACAGCGGAGGAAGGAGCTCCGGTAATGCTAACTACTCCTCCACCTGCGTTGGGTGTAAAAATGGCATTTACACCGGGCGGAAAGCCGCTAAAAGTAGCTCCATTTCCACTTCCAGCAATATCATATCTTATATTTGAAATTGCATTATTAATACAAACTGTTTGGTTATTATTATCACCAGCCCTTAAAGTAATAGTAGCATCAGGAGTTATAGTTACTGTAACTGTTTGCCCACTGATATTTCGGGTGCAGGTTCCGGAACCCACATTCCGCACACTTAAGATTTCATAAATGAATGTATTGGCAACATTGGTTGGATGTTGTATAGTTAATATACCGCCCACGCTTTGTGCACTCACAATTGGTGCCCCACCGTTTATGCGGTATGTAAAAATATATTCAGGGGTGCCGAGTGATCCGGTAAAAACTACATCAGGCCCAACCGGGGCGTTTATGCAAAACGGCATTGTATTGCCGCTAATGGTTGCATTTGGCAAATCGGGCAAAGTAACAGATTGCACTATCGTATCACTTAAACAGCCTGGCGTAGTAATACTGGCATGGCGTATTTGTTTTACGCCAGGTGTGGTAAACGTGTGTGATATAGTTCTGAAAGCAGTTCCAATACCGCTATAAACAGTAGTTACGTTTGTTACAGGGTCAAAAAACTCCCACCAAAGTTTATAGGTAGCTTTTGGTGTTTGTGGAGTGGTTTCTGTTGCAATTACAGGTTCTAAATAACAACCGGGTGCGGGGGCAGTAAAACTTGCCGAAGGCGGATTGGTAACTGTAAGATCAAATGGATATTCTATTGAATTTCCGCAACCTTCATTGCTACTTCTGTATAAGGTTATACGTATTGGGTAAACGCCTGGGGCAGTTACATAATAAAGACCAGGCAGAGAATACCAGGCAACATATTTTCCATTTCGGAGATTTACAGAGTCGGGTTCCACATACAGACTGGGAGATATTGGCCTGACCATTACCGGAAAATTATTAGGAACAAAATTCGCTGCATTATTTAGCACTTCCCATCTAATACTATCATACCGGATTGCAGTTAAAGTATTTGTACTATCCGCAAAATAAACTTTGAATCTAAATGGAGAATTTGTACAAGCTGAGGGATCTGGGTCTATACTATTTGGATTACTGATTTCAAGCTTGGTATTTAAATCTTTTACAGAGGTACCAGCGTTGTACCCATAACTTTCAACATTTCCAAAGCCATATGCTACTGCGCTAAAACCGCTGTCAGCAGTTAATCTGGAAACCGGAGTACTTATTGGTATATTTTGTTTTAAATAGGAATACGCGGTTCCGGGAATTGGAATAAAGGCTGTACCAGGAGTGGCTCCATTTATTTTAAAAGAGTCAGTATTAGCACTTTTCATAGTAACGTTTATATAATGGGTTGTAACATTGCTATTTCCTCCCGGCACGTTAGATTGAATGGATGAATAAACCGTAATATCGTTAATTGTTTGTTCTACAGAACTAAGGGCAATCATTTCAGGATCAGATTGGGTTGCAGGACTACCGGGAGCATTACAGCCCTGCGTTTTAACATATTCCATTACCTGTATAGGTTTATCTGCCAAAATATATGTGGGATACTCCGTACTATACTCATAAAAATTTCCAATACTTAATCCACCCAGCGTTGTAGTAACTCCATTTTCAGTCTTTTGAACTAGTGTGGCAGGATCTTTTACATAAACTCTTATAACATCAACATTGCGGTCGGTAGCGCTAGCTGTTTTTTTAAGCGGACTTGTAAAAAATTCCTTCCCCCATGTGCCATAAGGAAATAATTGTTGGTAAAAGTTATCGCCACCACTTACCGAAGCACAATTCAGTGCTGTCCAGGTTGTAGCAGACACAACTGCAATTGGCTGACAACCAGACGCACCAGAAGCAATTGACTTGACAACTGTACCTGACATATCAGCACCCTGAGGAAACTGCAACTGGTAAACGTCTCCAGGATTGTCTAAGGTAATTTGATAGGGAACTCCGGCAGTCCTTACTCCATTTCTGCTAGTAATTTTAGGAGTGATTTCAACTACAGTATTTGGTAATGAGGCCATAACATTAAATTCCCCATACCCTTGATTTCCTGCATTACCAGCACTTGCATTTGCATGACTTGGCACTATATATTCTTTACCCCAAACTGCAGTAGGTAAAATTAAACTGGATCCCGATCTTGCAGAAAAAATTATATGCGCATACACCACCACTGGATCCACCGAAACAACATGGATTGCCGCATTTGTCTTAATCCCGTCTTGTAGCCCTCCTAAATGTACATAAGAGTTTGTTCCAATTACAAAGGTTCCGGTACCGGCTAAGTTTAAAAATCGGGGCACTATGGTATTTGCCGCTATTGAAAATGGTACATTACTTCCATTAATTGATATAGTTCCTGTAGTATTTACATCACTGGTTATATACAACCCCATTATGGAGCTTGTACCATTCACGTGCTCGGGATAACTAATCCAAAAATCCTTTCCTTTATTACTATAATTTTGCCCTAAAGCAGTAAATGATGTTACAAAAACTAAAGCGAGAAGTAGTATTTTTCTCATATATTTTGGTATAAAAATTAGGTTAGCAATATACACTTTAAACGGTAAACCGGATGCTTGAACAGGGATTAATGCAGCTTTGAAAGGATAAAAGAAATTAACAGTTTTTTCACATGGGGGTACAAAACCAAATATAAGCCTAAAAAAGAAAATAGCCGCATTTGGGGGCGGCTATTTTTTCAGGTGTAAGGCCACTATGCAGGGTGCTATTGGCGAACAACTGACTGATATGCTAATACTTCTTAAACTAAATTAGGTTTGCAGTGGCCAGACACCTACCAGCAAACCGCCTAAAGTTTCACAAACGACTTGGCCACCCGCTCTCCTTTTCGGTTTGTAATTTTAATATAATAAATGCTTTTTTTTCTAAGCTTCCCATATTTATTGGTGCAGCAGATAAATAATAAGGTTTTTGTAAAACTACACTTCCCAAACGGTTGGTTATACTACTTGAATAACCAAATAAGCTTTGCTTCTCAGCTTCTGTAATTTTTATATTTATTACCGGTTGGATTATTTATAGCACTTTATATTACGGGCTAGAGCATGGCTAAAGCATGGATGCCGTATGGATGAAGCATAGTTAGAGCATGGAAAGTGTATGAATGTCTTGTACTAAAATAGCTTTGTCTTGTACTGAAATAAGTTTAAGGCATGCTGGAATGTGGTTACTATTTATAAAAATTCCTACTGGGAAATGTTTGGCAAGCCTACAAACAAAAAAGCCGCAAAGAAATGCAGCTTTTGTTAAGAAGCTTTTCAGTACTTATTTTAACTCTTTAAGTATCAGTTTTGCAACATTAGGGTCAATTATCACAGTGTCATGTTCAAAATCTAATTTAATGCGCCATTTCTGTAAGGTATTTACCCCAATAATGGCTTCTTCGCTTAATGCAGGCACTACCATAAATTCATCGCTCAGGCGTATATCGCCGTAATAAAAATCGGCCCGCAGGGCTTCGGTTATTTTTACATAATGCCCTTCGCTGGCTGTTGCCACTTCCATCGGCTTTCTTAAAGGCCTGGCTTCTTCAATGGCAGCGGCAATATCGGGCCGCAGGCAGCTAAAAGTGGCACCGCTGTCAAATAACGCATATACCATTTTTTCTCCTACTGAGCCTTCAAACCGCAAAGGAATTCTTATAATACCCATTTTAGTAAATTGTTCATCTAAAAATACAAAAAAGCCGCATAGAAATGCAGCTTTTGTTAAGAATCTTTCGATTCTGTAACCCCCAAAGAAAACATCGTAAACCAGCACTTGGTTCAGTTACCCGGGGGCCGGGTACTAAACGCTCATTTGTGTTTTATTAGTGTGCTGGTTGTAAAATCATTTTATAAATATTTTTTTTATGTTTGATGTTGTGGTATAAACCGGTTATTAATTTCTGTTAGTTTTTACTTTGCCAAGATGCTGATTTACAGGTATTAGTTGCTTTACAGGTTGCATATTATAAACATTAACCAAAGGCAATAAGTGCATCCAATATTCCTGTAATGCTTTTAAAAAACTATTCATTTTAAATTTTTAAACTATCTCCGCAGGGCAGCTTTATTATTTGCCTTTAATAAATAGGTATCTGTAATTTGAAATATTGTTATTGAGTTTTGATAAAACCATTGCAGTTAGTAAGCTGTAAGCCACTACCCTGTTATGCCAGGGTTAATTTTGGGGTATAAAATTCTGTCCCTAAAATAGCTTCACGGGGATACAATACACCGGCAGTAAGTTCTAACGAACATGCCGCCGGTATATTGGTTTTGCCCATGCTTATTGCTGTTTGTTTGGATAACAATATTTGACTGTTTGGATAAATAACTTTGTTATTGGTTGCCTGTACGCTTTGCTTACCAGCTGCAGGAAAAATAGTAACCGTTGTATTCATTTGCACTGCCATAACGGTGCTGTAATGTACCTGGTTATCATTATCAACCTGCTTAAGGCGGTAGTAAACTGTTTTACCTTTTTTAACATCGCCGGCAGCTTCTTTAAACTTATATGCTTTGCCTGTGCTGGTTCCGGTGGCAGCAAATCCATCTAAAACCATGGCTACTGTTTTAAAAGCTTTCATATCGGTTGAGCGCTCAACTTCAAAATGACTGTTATTTTGCTCAGATGCTGTAACCCAGGTAATAAATACTGAATTATCAGTTGCCATTGCTTTTAAAGATGCATACTCAATACCTGAATTATTGGCAGCTGTATATTTAACGAATGCACTTGCATTAGCTGTAAAAATCAATAAGATGAATGTGAAAAGAAAATTTAAAAGTCGGTTGACAGATAAAATTAATGTAGAAGTTTTCATTTTTCTTGTGGTTTGTAGTTTCTTAAAAATTACAAATACGGCTTTGGAAAAATTACCTAACCATAGATGGTTGGCTTTTTAGAGGGGAATTGGAGATTAAGGTTTTTGAAGGTCAGAATAACCGAGGTAACGTTCATTGCTGATTTCATCACAAACATAATATGTTTTTCGGAAACCGCAAATTTATTTGACCGTAATTTTACTGTGAAAGGGGTGTTAATACTTAAAAAAGGTAATAATTTAGAAGAATATTAATAAAATAGACGCATCGTCGAATTTTTTCTACAATAATTTAGAAAAAATTAGAAATATTTTTTATAGTTCCTGTTCTTTATAATATTAATAGGGAAATAGCCGGTTATTACTCATAATTCAATACCGCTCTGGCTTTTTTTTTTCCATCGTACGCTTATACCAATAACTAACCCGTTGGCGCAGTTATTTTGAATAGTCTCTGTAGGCAATGCCATTTAGTTAAGCACTTATAGTACTTACCTGGAACGGCCTCTTCACTACCGGCTGACAGGTTTTTAGGAGAGTTAAAATTTTCGACGATATATCATTACTCATTATAACATCATAAAAGTCTGCGTTCTAATAAAAAGGCGGCACAGGCTACTTAACTTAATAACATTGCTCTACAAGCTTTAAAAAAATAACTCCATCAACAGGATAAAATTAAAAAAGCTCATCCTAGCCTTGCCGTAAGATTCCCCCCTGCATATTTAAATATAATGCCAAAAATTATTTGATGATATTTACTAATTGAATGATAAAGTTCAAATTTTTAATCTCAGCCATTTTGGCTTGATTGTAATTTTCGGAAAATACAAACACGTAAGATATTTTTAATGTTTAATAAATAAAAATAAAATTATTAATTAATGTGTTTGAAACTTTGAATCAAAATATTACTGTGGGGTTGGATGAAGCTATCTTTATAAGAATATTACAAATTATTAGTAGTAATTTAAAATCAAAAATTAGTAAATCATTTATTATCAATAATTTGAGTTAATTTTTATAAAATTTGTTTGACTTGCTAATCAAAAACAATATTTTGGGGAGATTGTACGCTATTTGTGCAAATTATACATCAATAAATTAAGTATTAAATTTTTATATTTAATTGTTTATCAATTAATTATTATATTTTTTTTATGTTAATTTTATTAGTCAGCCGTTTATATGCTTTTTTTATACATAAACTACCTGAGTTCTAATATTGTTAGCAGGATGAG
>JAYURK010000128.1:0-97119 GCA_043756235.1 Ferruginibacter sp.
TTCATGGTAACAGGTTGCCATTGCCATTCAATATTTAATGCAGCAAATGTTTTGGTGTATTCGGCTATGCTCTGGCTAAAATCGTAATAATAATCTATGTTGGCATCGTTGGTTATAAGATGCGGCGCCAGTACCCAAACTTTTAATTTTTCGAGAGGAACAATTGGTAAAAAGGAAGACAATGAAGGCATATAAATTTAAACAGACAATTTTTATTGGGTCTGCTGTTTAATAAAATTGGTTAAGCGATATTTTTGTAAAGTAGTTGTATCTAAATGTGCGGCACCATTAATAAGCTGTAAACAATTATTGCTTTTACAATTACAAACAAAGGGTTGGCTCATTTCCCATTCGGTACTTGGATAAAAAAAAGTAAGTTCATCACCAGGTTGCAATGGCTTTAAACAAATTAATTCCATAGTTGCCGTATCAAAAAAAACAGTGGGGTCGCAACTGTGGTTGATGTATTGCAAAAATTCCGGTTGCAGTGTAATATGAGTATCTGTACCGGTTTGCACCGTTAAATAGGTTGCATACGATTGCGTGATGCCTGCATTAAACTTGCTGATAACTTCACCCGGCTGAATAGCAGTTGTAGCATTCAAAGATTTTTGATGGGTAGCAGTATTACGTAACACATCTGCAAACGCATGGTGGCTTACAACTTCAAAATTTGGGGCAGTAATGGTTGTTGTTGTCATGTGAATTTAGAATGGGATAGATGCAAAAAGTTTAATAAAGAATTAATAATTTATTAATGATAAATTTGAGTACAGTAAATGTATAAATACATTGAATAATAAAAAAGATAATTAACTATAATTATTCAATAAGTGGATTAATAGCTTTATAATGTTAATAACCTTAAACGAATATCTTTACTAAAACAAAAGGCTTTTGAATACAGAAGAAAATATACCCAATGGCGAACTGTTGCTGCAACTGGTAAAAATGCAAATGCCCTTTGGAAAATATAAAGGAACGGTGCTTTGTAATTTACCGGTATCGTATTTAGAATGGTTTCAGCGAAAGGGATTTCCCAAGGGAAAACTGGGCGTTTTGCTGGCTACTATTTATGAAATAAAGATAAATGGGTTGGAAGATTTATTAAGGCCATTAAAAGGAAAAGGATAATCATTTATTTCTTTCTTCTTCTTTTTGGCTTACATATTCTGTAGGTGTCATTCCAAACTGTTTATGAAAACTTCTTCCAAAATTTGTTTGAGAGCCAAAGCCGGCCATATCGGCAACTTCATAAATTTTATAATTTCCTGCAGCCAGTAATTCTGCGGCTCTTTTAAGCCGGGTAATGGTAATGATTTCGTTGGGCGAAAGATCTGAGAGCGATTTAATTTTTCGGTATAAAGTGGGTTTGCTCATATTCATTATTCGGGCCAGTTTTTCTACATCCAGCGCTGTATCTTCTATATTTTTTAAAATACTGTCGTTTATCTTTTCTAAAAAAAGTTCATCGGCTTTGGAGTAAGCAATGCTTTTTATATGCACCAGTGGAGAGCTTGCAAAATATTCTTTTATTTTATTGCGGTTGCTCAGCAGGTTGCTTATTTGTACCTGCAAATACTCCGGCGAAAACGGTTTTTCTATATAGGCATCTGCCCCCAGATCCAACCCTTCAATTTTTGCCTGCAGTGTATTTTTTGCCGTAAGTAATATTACCGGAATATGGCTGTACTCAAAACTGGTTTTAATAATCTTACATAATTCAAAGCCATCCATTACAGGCATAACCACATCCGAAATTAAAAGTTGCACCGCATTTTCTTTCAGCAGTTCCAAAGCTTCTTTACCATCCAGCGCTTTTACAATAGTGTATTTTTCATCCAGCTCATGCTCCAGAAATTCTAAAATTTCTTCATTATCATCGGCCAATAAAATTAATGGTTTCATTACAAGCATAATTATGGTAAGTAATAATAGTTAAATAGTTTGGTGTAACGGAATAGAAACAAAAAATACATTCATATTATTTTCCGGTTCTTTTAAACACAGCAGGCCTTTGTGCAATTGTGTTAGCGAACGGGATAAGGCTAAACCAATACCGGTACCTTTTTGCTTTTCTGTTTCCTTCAACCTGAAAAAAGGTTCAAATATTTTTTCTTTCATTGCTCCAGGAATGATATAGCCATCATTTTTTACCTCGATAGTAAACATTTTATCAGCAGCCATTACCGGCAAAATATTAACCGAAGCTTTGGTGCTTGCATATTTTATAGCATTGCTTAAAAGATTGGTAAGTATTTTATTAAACGCATCCACATCTATAAAAGCCTGCACCTCCTGCAGCGGCAGGCTTATGCTAAGTGCAATACCTTTTTTATCGGCCAGTGGTTTAAAGCTGGTAAAAATATCTTCGGTTATTTCAATAATATTTTCTTTGGTAAAATTTAAACTAAAGCCATTAATTTCTGTTTGCCTGAAATCGAGTAACTGATTGGTTAAATCAACCAGCCGCTCTGTATTTTTTTCCATAATGCGCAGGCTGTTTTTTATTTCGGGAGTTTCGCCGGCTTTTTTAATTACATTTTCTAATGGGCCTTTAATTAAGGTAAGCGGCGTTTTTATTTCGTGTGCCACATTGGTAAAAAACTGCATTTTGGCTTCGTACAATTCTTTTTCTTTTACAATTTGCAGGTGCTCAATTTTTCTTTGGTTTTTTTCTTTTACCCTAATATGATAAAAGCGGATAAAATACAACGTTAATAAAACCGTAAGCAAACCATATAAAGCATAAGCCCATTTGCTGGCCCACCAGGGTGGTAAAACTTCAATAATTAAACTGGCTTCTTTAGTATCCCAACTGCCATTGCTGTTTGCGGCTTTTACTTTAAAAGTATAAATGCCTGGCGAAAGATTGGTAAAATAAACTTTGCGGTTGGTTTTTAAAAAAGTCCACTCATTACTCAGGCTTTCCATTTTGTAGGCGTACTCACTCATTTCGGGTGCAGTATAACTCAGCGATGCAAAATCGATACTAAAAGTAGATTGTGTATGTGTTAAAATAATTTTATCCGAAAGAGAAACCGATTTTTTTAATGGCGAAGCGTTTTTATTAATATCCAGTTCTTTATTATTTACCTGAAAGCCGGTAATAAAAATAGGAGGTGAAAAACTGGAAGCGGTAAAATTATCGGGATGAAAACTAATTAAACCTTTTACACTGCCAAAATACATATTACCCTTACTGTCCTTAAAAGCAGAGCTAAAATTAAACTGGTCGTTTAATATTCCATTAGCCTTTGTGTACACAGTAAATTTTTCTGTTGCAGCATTAAAAGCCACCAAACCTTTTGAGGTGCTTACCCACAATATTTTATTATCATCTTCGGCAATGCTTAAAATAAAATTTGCAGGCAGGCCATTGACGGTGGTGTATCTTTTAAAAGTATTTGTTTGCGGGTAAAACCTGCACAAGCCGCCCTCGGTGGCAAACCATAAATTGTTGTTACTGTCTTCAAATAAATTATTTATCCTGTCGCTGCTGAGGCTGTTTTTATTTTTTGCATTGTAAACAAAACTGCCGCTTTGTTTGGTTTTGGTATTGTAGTAATATACGCCGTTGCCATAAGTACCTGCCCAAATAATACCGCCTTTATCTTTTAAGATTGAGGAATACCAAATATGCAAAGGCATTCCGGGTATTTCGGAAAAATTATCTTTTGCAGCATTATACTTGTAAGCACCCACGGTGGTGCCAATCATAATATCGCCTTCGGCAGATTGGTACAGGCAATAAATAAAATTACTTTTAAGCGAATTACTGTCTAAACCTTTAGAATAATGGCGGATAATTTTTTCGGTTTTTAAATCCATTACATCCAGCCCGTGTTCAAAAGTACCAATCCATAATTCGTTATCTGCCGGCAAAAGGCCGTGAATATTAGTGTACGAAATATCCTGCGGTAAACCGGTGGGCATAAAATTTTTAAACTGCCCGGTTACGGTGTTTAATTTATTAAGGCCTGCATCTTCGGTACCAATCCATAAGTTGCCATTTTTATCTTCGTGCACCTCTCTTACCACATTACCGGTTATGGAATTTTTAATTTTATCAGGAAAATATTTTTGAAAAGTAATGGGCTGGTTTGGATAATAATTAATACCGCCAAAATAAGTGGTGGCCCAAATACCACCTTCTTTGTCTTTACAAAAAGCATATACTGCATTATCGGATATAGAATATTGGTTGTGGTATTCTTTACGCAGGTTACTGTAAATGCCTGTTGCTAAATTATAAATATAAATACCGGTTTCGGTAGCAATCCAGCATTCATCTTTGTTAGTTTGTACAAATGCCCTTGCAAAAATTTCTGTTTTGTCGGCATTGTAAGTAAGTATGTCTTTGTAAGTTGCAGTAGCCGGATAAAATTGTTTTACGCCCTGGTTTGAGGTACCCACTAAAATATTACCATCGCTTGTGGCATAAATGGGTTCTATCCAAGTACTTACTGTTTTGGCAGAATGGCTGAACAAATTAAAGCTTGCAAAACTGTTGGTAGCAGCATCATACTTTTTTAAAAAACCGTTTGCGGCCGATACCCAAACCGAGCCATCGTTTGCAGTACACAGTGAGGTGGCTTCAAAATATTTTTCTATACTGTACTCAGCTAATTTTTTTGTAGCCACCTGGTATTTAAAAAGAATAAAGTTAGAGATGAACCAAAGGTTGCCTGTTGCATCCATAGTAATATCAGTTACCTGTTGTACAGCAGGTGTGGGCAACAGTGTAAAACTTTCGGTGGTTTCATCGTAGCGGTACAAACCTTTATCGGTGCCAATCCAAAGGATATTATTTTTATCGGCATACAGGGCGTGTATAAAATTGCTGCCAATACTGCTTTCATCTTCCGGATTGTTTCTGAAGACTTTAAAAGTATAGCCATCAAATCTATCTAACCCATCTTTTGTACCAAACCATAAAAATCCTTTACTATCCTGTAAACAGCAAACCACTGCATTGTTGCTAAGCCCATCTTCTACCTGGTAATGGCGAAAATAGTAAGGCTGGGCAACTGCGAACGAAGCCTTTACAATAAAAATAGCAAGTAGTAAAATTTTCAATTACAAGAAATTATAACAGCATTAAAAGTATTAAATAAACTGATTAAGCTATCCTTATCTGTTGCAGTAAAACAGGTTATTGAATGTTTTTATCGAACTTATGATACGATATGGCTGCATCCTTAATATTAATAGTATCAACTTTACCCGGTAATTTATCGATTAATTGCTAAAATAAACGATTCATGCTAATGGCCTGTTCTGTGTTGTTGCACAAAAAAATATTCCCTCTACTTCGCTTTAAGCTGTTGCAAAGTAAAATAGCCGTTTCTATTTTACAACGGCAACAATATAAAAATCTTTAATTTTTAAAACCAAAACAATGCTATATGAAAAAATGTAAAACCAAATTGTTATCTGCAAAACGGCTGGTGAGTGCAATAGCCATTTTGCTCAGCTTTTTAATTACATTACCCGCTTTTGCACAAGGGCCTGTAACAGGTAGTGTAACCGGAAAAGATGGTACACCTGTTGCCGGGGCCTCGATTGCAATAAAAAATAAAAAAACAAATGCTGTTAGCGGTACAGATGGCAGGTTTAGCATAGCCGCCGCCCCTGGCGACGTGATGGTAATAACAGCTATTGGTTACGAAATTTACCAGGTTAAACTTGGTAGTGATAATAATGTAACGGTAAATTTAGTGAACAGGGTAGAAACGCTTGATGATGTGGTGGTGATAGGCTATGGTACACAAAAAAAGAGAGACCTTACCGGTGCCATCAGCACCATTAACATGGCCGAAAGCAAAAAAATAAGCACCAGCGATTTATCGCAACTGTTACAGGGCAGGGCTGCAGGTGTGGCGGTTAACAGCGATGGACAACCCGGCGCAGTACCAAGTGTACGCATAAGGGGTTTTAGCACATTTGGTCCATCTCAACCCATGTATGTGGTTGATGGTATGCCCGGTGTTTCTGTTAGAGATTTTAGCCCCAACGATATTGAAACCATTACGGTATTAAAAGATGCCAGTGCCGCAGCTATTTACGGTGCAGCAGCTGCAAATGGTGTGGTAATTATTACCACCAGGCAAGGCAAAAAAAACAGCGCCTTAAAAGTTACATACAACGGATATGTTGGTAACGATAAAGTGTGGCAAATACAGGATGTAACCAACCGGGTAGAATATCAAACCCTAAATAACGAAAGCCGTATAAATGCAGGTAAACCTTTATTTGCCGCTAACGACCCCGGCAATGCAGGCTATGTAAAAAATATAGATACCGACTGGCAGAAAGAAGGTTTAAAAACCGGTACCCGGCAAAACCATAATGTAAGTTTAAGCGGCGGCGGTACAAATAATACTTACAATTTATCGTTGGATTATTTTGACCAGAAAGGAACTTATGTAGGCAACGGACCAGATTATAAAAGATACTCAGCAAGAATAAATACAACCGCCGAAAAAGGAATTTTTAAAATCGGACAGTCTTTTAATTATGTACACTCCAAAGAAAATACTTTAACTTTTAGAGACGATATTTTGCTGGGTGGCATACCGCCATTAATTGGTAGTTTATTAAATGCCATACCCACCATGCCGGTGTACGACCCCGCGAACCTTAATGGTTTTGGCGGCTCATCAGATATTTTTAATGGCGCCAACTCATTAAACGGTATTGGCATTAACAGCATTTTGCAAAATTATGTTGATGTTGACCGCATGTTTGCCAATGTTTACGGCGAAGTAAAATTATTAAAATACCGGGGTAACAATGTGAAGTTTAAAACCAGCTTAAATTACGATAAAACAATAACCCGTGATTTTTTATGGCAACCGGCATTTTTCCTGGGTAATTTTTTTAGTAACAACACCGCTAAATTAAATGATAACTCAAGAGTACTTACCAACGCTGCAATTGAAAACACATTAAGCTACGATAAAGTAATTGGCAGGCATGTTATAGATGCATTAGTGGGACAGGGTTTTAGAAAATCGGATGCTGTAATAAGAGAAAGCAGTGCACAGGGTTTTACGCAACCTTATTATCCGGTAATTAGTTCTGGCGCTACACAATCGGCTAAGGGCAGCGAATTTGCCAACGCATTAAGTTCTTATTTTGCCAGGGTAAATTATGCCTACAACGACAGGTATTTATTATCGGCATCTTTACGCCGGGATGGCTCATCAAGATTTGCACCCGTAAACAAATTTGGTTACTTCCCCGCAGCTTCTGTTGGCTGGAAAATAAGCAACGAAAGTTTTTGGAATGTATCTCCTTCCATAGTTTCATCACTTAAATTAAGAGCCAGCTATGGTGTACTTGGTAACCAGGAAATTCCTAATTACAGGTACCAGGGATTTATTAACTCGGGGATTGTTTATAATTTTAATGGCGTAAGAAGTATTGGCGCACTGCAAACCATTTCGGCTTCGCCAGATATTAAATGGGAAAGTAAAGCTATCAGCAATGCTGGTTTTGATGGCACTTTCTTAAACGGCCGCTTAGATCTATCTGCAGAATATTATCATGCAAAAAGTACCGACCTGCTGGTAGAAATTCCTATTCCGGCAATTTCGGGTTATGTAAACAATACCCTTATTACTAATGCCGGTTCGGTTTTAAATTCAGGTATAGAAATTAATGCTGCTTACCACAAAACCAGAGGTGCTTTTACGTATGATATAGCGGCAAATTTTTCAACCGTAAAAAATAAAGTACTGGCACTTGGTCAGGGCAACGAATTTCTGCAGGGTGCAGGCGCAAGATCATATATAGGAAAAGAAGTGGGGGAGCATTATGGTTTTATTTATGAAGGTATTTTTCAAAACGCAGCAGAAATTGCAGCTCATGCCACACAGTTTGGCTCACCCGTAAAACCCGGCGATGTTAAGTATAAAGATATTAGTGGCCCGGCCGGTAAACCCGATGGTGTGGTAAATGAAGCTTTTGACAGGGTATCGCTGGGCAGCGGCATTCCAAAATATAATTATGGCTTTAGCGTTAGTGCCGGCTACAAAAATTTTGATGCCACATTAATTGCATCGGGCAGTGCCAAATTTTTAATCAACAGCAGAACGTACAGAGATTTACACCACTCTGCCGGAGCATTAAATTACAGCAAAGACATGCTTAACAGATGGACACCATCAAACACCAACACCGATATACCAAGGTTAAACGATGATGATGTAAATAATTTTAAAGACAGCGACAGACCCGGTTGGTTACAAAACGGAACTTATTTAAGAATAAATACATTATCGGTTGGGTATAATTTTAAAGAAAATATTGTTAAAGGGCTTTTAAGCTCAAGGGTATACGCAACGGTTCAAAACCTCTATTCTTTTCAACAATATAAAAGTTATAACCCCGATTTTACTTCGGGTACACTTAATCCCGGTTTCGATTTTGGCTCTTATCCAAAACCAAGAACAATTATGATTGGTGTACAGGTAACCTTTTAAGCATTTAAAAATTTAAACTTTTTAACAATGAAAAAAATATTATATCTCCTTGCGCCATGTTGCTTAATTGCCAGCAGCGGCTGCGATAAAAAAATAGAACTTACCAACCCCAACCAGTTAACCACATCTGGTTTTTGGAAAACAAAAGAGCAGGCCTATGCAGCCAGTTCGTCTATTTATTCTGCACTTATTATAGATGGATCGTACATGCGCTCTTTTCCCGGATTAACCGATAGCCGTGGCGATGATTTTACCGGCGACAGTCCATGGTTAGATTTAGTGTTAACCGGCCAGTTTATTATTCCACCAACATCTGCTCCGGTTTTTTGGATATGGAGAGAATTTTACCAGGTGGTTAACCGGGCCAACCAGGTTATTGCAAACGTAGGCACTTACGATGCATCCGTTTTATCAACCGAGGAAAAAAACAGAATTATTGGTCAGGCATATTTTTTAAGAGGATTAGCTTATTATAATTTGGCAACAACTTTTAAAGCAGTGCCGGTAATAACAAAACCATTAGAAAATACCAGCGAGTTTTTTGCTGCAACTGCAACAGAAGAAGTTTTGTGGAAACAAATTTTTGATGACTTTGCGGCTGCTGAAGCAAACCTGCCCATTTCATACGCTAATGTAACCGGTTTGGATAAAGGTGAAAAAGGCCGGGCAACAAAAGGTGCAGCAGCAGGCATGCTGGGCAAATCGTATTTATACAGAAAAGATTATGCAAAAGCAGCAATACAATTTGAAAAGTTTTTTACAGGCGGCGCATTAGCGGGTGTATATTCTTTAATGCCCAATTACAGGGATAATTTTAGAGATGTAAACGAAAACAATGCAGAATCACTTTTCGAAATTCAGTTTACACCCGGCACAGGTACCGATATGAACTGGTGCTGCGATCCTACTGCCGCATGGAAACAGGTACAAACTATTTCTATCACTTATGGCCAGGAAGGTAAAGGCTTTTCTGATTACTTACCTACAAGATGGATTTACAATGAATATAAATTAGAAAGAACAACTGCAAACAGGTTAGACCCACGTTTACTTACCACAATCGCTTCGCATGAGCCAACCGAAAATTCAATTTCAAGTTATGGAGGCAACTGGAACAATCCACTAACAGCCATATATCCACGCAAATATACCAACGATGGTGTGGGCAATGGTAAGCCCGATGAATTTTCGCCATTTGGCGAAAGTGGCATTAACTACCGGGTTATAAGATATGCCGATATTTTATTGATGTATGCAGAGGTTTTAAACGAGTTAAACAGAACAGCAGAGTCATATCCATTTATTCAACAAGTGCGTTCAAGAGCATTGTTACCCGATTTGGCAACAACAAAACCAAATATGACACAGGCGCAAATGAGAGATCAATTAGCACACGAAAGAGCATTGGAGTTTGCAATTGAAGGACAAAGAATTAACGACTTAATTCGCTGGGGATGGTTTAGTAACCCGGCAAAATTGGCCGAATTAAAAACACACGACGCAGATTTTAATTTTTATACACCTGGTAATGAGTATTTACCCATTCCGCAACAGGAGCTGGATGTAAACAAAAACCTTTTGCCTAATTCTGCTAACTAGGTTTTGGATGAACAATAAGTTCCTGCCCATAAAATTTTTATGGGCAGGAATTTTTCTTATTGATGTAAATTGATATGATAATTATTATAAAGCATGAACGTCATTAAGAAAATAACACAACTATTTTTTTTACTGCTATTTACAATAACCGCCTGTAAAAATAAAAACTTCCCAACTGATAATTTTCATTTTACGCAAATGAACGCAGCTACAACAAATATCAGTTTTAATAACACCATAACCGAAAACGATTCTATAAACGTTTTTACAAACGAGTATATGTACAATGGTTCGGGTGTGGGTATAGGAGATTTTAATAATGATGGTTTGCAGGATGTGTTTTTTTGCGGAAGCCAGGTAAGCAGTAAACTCTACATTAATAAAGGCGGCATGGTATTCAACGACGTTACCGAAAAGGCCGGCCTTGCAACAAACGTGTGGTGCACGGGCGTAAGTGTGGCCGATGTAAATAACGATGGATTTCTTGATATTTATGTATGCGTTTCTCACACCGCCAATATTGCAAAAAGAAAAAATTTATTATTTATTAATGATGGGCTTTCTCATCCGTCTTCGAAAACCAACAATGGCGAAGTACATTTTACGGAGCAGGCTGCGGCATACAATTTAGCCGACACCGGCTGCTCCACTCAAGCCGCTTTTTTTGATTACGATAAAGATGGTGATTTAGATATGTACTTATTAAATCACCGCCTGTACAGCCACACGGCAAATAATTTACAACCAAAAGATACCAGCGGCATCTCTCCGGCACAGGATAAATTATACAAAAACGAAGGCGTTGCAAAAGGGCAAACACACCCTGTATTTACAGATGTAACAAGTAGCGCAGGCATAAAAGAAGATGGCTATGGTTTAGGTGTTGTTATTGCCGATGTAAATAACGATAACTGGCCCGATGTATATGTGGCCAACGATTATATTGCAAACGATTTATTGTGGCTGAATAATAAAAACGGCACTTTTTCAAATACAATAGCTGCCTCATTAAAACATGAAAGTTATAACAGCATGGGTGTTGATGCTGCAGATATTAATAACGATGGCCTTACAGACCTGGCCGTGGTGGACATGCTGCCCGAAACTAATGAAAGAAAGAAAATGATGTTCAGCGCCACCAACCAGGAAAAATATGATATGCAGCAACGCATGGGTTATCAACCGGCGTTTGTACGAAACATGCTGCAGCTTAACAACGGCAACAGAAATGTAAATAATAAACAGCAACCTTTTTACAGTGAGATAGGCCAGTTGGCAGGCATTTTTGAAACTGACTGGAGCTGGAGTGTTCTGATGGCCGATTTTGATAACGATGGCTGGAAAGATATTCATATTACCAATGGCCTTGCAAAAGATGTAACCAATAACGACTATGCATCTTTTAGAAACGGACAGGCACCAACCAATTATACTTTTGGCAGCAACAATGCTGCAGAAAATACAACCGGTAAAAACTCCACAGCATCACTAAGAAAAACTATTGATGCATACGGCAGTATTAAAATGGAAAATTATTTTTTTCATAATACCGGCAATCTCACTTTTACCAACACCACTACATCATCCGGCCTTGCAGTGCCATCCATTTCAAACGGCGCAGCCTATGCCGATTTAGATAATGATGGCGACCTCGATTTAGTGGTAAACAATATAAATGAACCTGCATTTATTTGGAAAAACGAATTAAGAAAAACCGAAAAAGACAGCACACAAAATTTTCTTACTGTTCAATTAAAAGGCGCCACTAATAATCTTGCGGGCCTTGGGGCTCAGCTAACAATTTTTAATAAAGAAGAAAAACAATTTATTGAACAATCACCAGTAAGAGGGTTTTCATCAAGCGTTGATTTAAGGTTACATTTTGGTGTGGGTAATAATACCAGCATTGATTCACTAAAAATTAAATGGCCTGATGATAAAGTACAGGTAATAAAAAATATAAAAGCGAATCAGCAATTGATAGTTGATTATAAAAACGCAAATGAAACAACTGCACAAAATGAAAAACTGCAGCATACTTTTTTTACTGACGTACTCGGCCAATCGGATATTCATTTTAAACATACCGAAACTCAACATTTCGATTTTGGTTTTCATCAGCCCTTGCCCCAAAAATATTCTCAACTGGGCAGCTGCATTGCCACCGGCGATGTAAACGGTGATGGCTTACAGGATTTTTTTGCTGGAGGTGCGGCCAATCAATCCGGAAAAATATTTATTCAAAAACAGGATGGAGGTTTTAGTGCAGCCAATCTTACTGAAGTAAATAAACCCGGAGAAGATTTGGGTGCAGTATTTTTTGATGCAGACGGCGATAAAGATGCAGACCTTTTAATTACCGGCGGCAGTTTTGAGTTTACTATTGCAAAATATAATCAGCCAACATTCTACCTCAATGACGGTAAGGGAATATTTACACCAGACGAAACAGCGCTGCCCGTAATTACAGCCATTACCGATGCGGTTACTGTTGCTGATTATGATGCGGATGGAGACATAGATATTTTTATAGGCGGAAGATTGCTGCCGCAACAATACCCGCAATCGCCACGCAGTTATATTTTACAAAACAACAAGGGTAAATTTGCGGATGTAACAAAAGCAATTAATATTGATGTAGAATTTGCAGGAATGATAACCGATGCATTGTTTACCGATTTTAATAATGATAAAAAACAAGATTTAATTATTTGCGGCGAATGGACTGCCCTGCGATTTTTTAAAAACGAAAAAAATAAATTTATTGAGGTTACAAATACCACGGGCCTTGTAAACACCAATGGCATGTGGCGCAGTTTACAACAGGCAGATATAGACAATGATGGCGATATGGATTATATAGCAGGAAATATGGGGTTAAACAACCGGTATCATATTGCAGCCGGCAAACCCTTTTTTTTATATGCAAAAGATATAGACAAAAATAATTTTGCAGAAATTATACCAGCATACTACATAAAAAATAATACAGCACTTGAGGAGCTTTACCCGGCTTTAGACAGAAACCAGCTTGCAGAACAATTACCTGCTGCCAAAAAAAAATATTTATTACATGCTGACTATGCAAAAATTTTGATGCAACAATTGCAAAACGATTTTGGTGCTGATGGCTGGAGCGAATTAAAATGCGAAACTGCTGCAACGGTATGGATTGAAAACCTGGGTAACACAAAATTTAAAACACACCAACTGCCCATGCAGGCACAGTTTGCGCCGGTTAACAGCATATTAGCAACCGATGTGGATGAAGATGGTAACGTAGATTTAATTATTGCAGGCAACGAATACCAAACAGCCGCTGCCACAGGACGCTACGATGCTTCTTATGGTTTATTTTTAAAAGGAAATGGTAAAGGCGCTTTTACACCAGTAAGTATTTTAAACAGCGGATTAATTATAGATGGTGATGTAAAAGATTTAAAATTGATTACACAAAAAAGTCAAAACAAATTATTACTTGCCGCACCCAACGATGATAACCTGAAGGTATTTTTGCTGCATTCATCTGTAAAAAAATAAAAATGAAAAAAAACATAAAAAAATTATTAGCGGTTGTGTTACTTTTTGTGCTTACGGGTAAATTAGCTGCACAGCAAAATGTTGTTACCATAAATGTGCAGGATGCAAAGCACATCATTAACAAAAATATTTATGGCCACTTTGCCGAGCATTTAGGCAGTTGTATTTACAATGGTTTTTACGTAGGCGATACCAGCAAAACAATCCCCAACACCAATGGTGTACGCAATGATATTATTGCGGCATTAAAAAAATTAAAAGTGGGCACGCTGCGCTGGCCCGGCGGTTGCTTTGCAGATACCTATCATTGGAAAGATGGAGTTGGCGCAAAAAATAAAAGGCCATCAATTGTAAACCGCTGGTGGGGCGGCGTTACAGAAGATAACAGTTTTGGCACACACGATTTTTTAAACATGTGTGAGCTGATGGATGCAGAACCTTACCTGGCCGGCAACATTGGAAGCGGCACAGTGCAGGAATTAACTGATTGGGTGCAATATGTAAACACTGATACCAAAAACCCCATGAGCGACTGGCGCAAAAGTAATGGCCGTGAAAAACCATGGAATGTAAAATACTGGGGCGTGGGTAACGAAGCCTGGGGTTGTGGTGGTAACATGGTGCCGGAGTATTATGTAAACGAATACCGCAAGTATGCCACTTTTCTTACCGATTGGAATAACTCTGATAAAATTTTTCGCATTGCTTCCGGAGCTAACAGCTCCGACTATCACTGGACAGAAACAATAATGAAAAACATTCCTGGCAATATGGTAGAAGGTGTGGCACTGCATCATTATTCAGTTATCGACTGGAGTGCAAAAGGCCCGTCAACAAATTTTAACGAGCAGCAATATTTTACTATAATGAAAAGGGCACTGCTGATGGATTCGCTGGTAATAAAGCACAGCGCTATAATGGATAAGTACGATCCTAAACAAAAAATTGCATTAATAGTAGATGAATGGGGCGGTTGGTATGAAGTGGAACCAGGCACTAACCCGGGTTTTTTATACCAGCAAAATACTATAAGAGATGCGATGATTGCAGGCGTTACTTTAAACATCTTTCATAATCATGCCGACAGGGTGCGTATGGCAAACCTTGCACAGGCGGTAAATGTGTTGCAGGCTGTTATTCTTACCAATAAAGAAAAAATGATACTTACACCCACGTACCATGTAATGGAAATGTACAACGTACACCAAAACGCCACTATGCTTCCTGTACAACTAAAAACTAACGATTATATTTTAGGCACCGAAAAATTACCTGCCGTTTCAGTATCTGCATCAAAAGATAAAGAAGGCGTTACGCATATTTCGTTAGTAAATATTGATGCTGCAAAACCGCAGGATATAACCATAAATGTAAACGGTGCAAAATACAGCAGCGTTTCAGGCAAAATACTTACTTCAAAAAAAGTGCAGGACTATAATTCTTTCGATAATCCAACAGCAATAACACCCGCTGTATTCAATGGTGCAAAACTAACTGCAAATAATTTGCAGGTAAAGCTGCCGCCATTTTCTGTGGTGGTGCTTACGCTAAAATAAATTTTTATGAAAACAAACAAAAGCATTAAAAATATTTTCAGGTTAAGTGTTATACTGGTTGTATTTATTGCATCCTGTAAAGACAAGCCTATTACAGGTGGCGGCGGCGGAGTAGTAATACCACCGCCACAACCTGCTGCGTTTGACATTAACAGTATTAACGATACTTATGGTACAATAGCGCCATTTGCCAATGTGTTGCAATGGGGCTCTCATAATGTACACGACCCCGCAATAATAAAAGCAGGCGAATATTATTATTGCTATAATACCGATGTGGGCTATGGTATAAACGTTCGCTCCGGGGTGCAAATCAGAAAATCGAAGGACCTGGTGGAGTGGACATTTGTGGGTTGGGTATTTAACTCCTTACCCACATTGGGCAGCAACTTTATAACTGGTTTTGGCGGTACTCCCTTTAATTCTTTATGGGCTCCCTGTATTGTAAAAGCGGGTAACGAATACCGTTTGTATTATTCTTTAACCTGCTCTTTGCCGCGGCTAAGTGTTATTGGTATGGCTACAGCCACAAACCCAGAGGGGCCGTGGGTGGAAAAGGGAATAGTGGTAACGTCAAAAAACGATGCAAGTATTCAAACCAATGCAATTGACCCAGCCGTAATTATTGCTAACAATGGCGAGCACTGGATGCACTATGGCAGTGCATGGGATGGCATTTATGCTTTAAAATTAGACCCTGCAACCGGGCTTGCTTTAAACAATGGCGAAAAAGGTGTGCGTATTGCCAACCGTGGTTTTACCGGGGGCAAATACAATGGCAATATTGAAGGTGCAGATATTATTTATAACCCGGCTCTCAATAAATACTTTTTATTTATTGCTTACGATTGGTTGCAAACAAAATACAATGTTAGGGTAATGAGAGGCGATAACCCCAACGGACCATTTTTTGATTTTAATGGGGCAAATGCTAACACTAACGTGGACCATGGCCCGATGATTATTGCACCCTACAAATTTGCGGGCCACAGCGGTTGGCAGGGTGTGGCACATTCGGCAGCATTCAGCGATGGTGCCGGGCAATTTTACATTGCCCACCAGGGCCGGCCGGGTATAGACAGTTATTATATGAATTTGCAGGTACGTAAATTATTCTGGACGGCCGATGGCTGGCCGGTAGCTTCTCCGGAAAGATATGCTTACGAAAAAGACTCTTTAATTTCTCAGGCAGATATTGCGGGTGATTGGGAGCAGATTATTTTAGGTTATCAAATAGTGCCGGGTTATGGTACCGAACAGAGTTCACCCGATTTTCAAAATTCTATCAACCTTACTATTGCTGCAAACGGTACATTAAATAATAATGCTGCAAACACCTGGACGTACGCAGCACCATGGTTAGAAATGAAATGGGCAAACGGATTTACCGATAAAGTATTTATTCAAAAAGGAAGAGATTGGGAAAATAAAAAGAACTCCATTATTTTTTCTGGTCTTAATAATCAAGGCACAGCTATTTGGGGAAAGAAAAAATAATTAGAAGAATAGCAATCTGATAATTTAAAGAATTATTTATTTCAGAATTATTGTTATGGTTGCATAAAAGTAAAATAGTTACTCAGCATGAGAACTGATCTGTATTAATTTTCCTGATGCAAAATGTACACAGGTCACAAAATATTTTGATTAAAATGTTTTTGGTTTTATGTTCCATCGGAACATTATGTGGTTAGAAAAAGTAACAAATCTAATACCGTTCCGTAGGAACGGTTGGTGTGAAAGCAGAAGGCCATAAAAACAATATTTGCCGAAACTAAATAGTATAAAACCCTAAGGATATAAAAATTATTTTTTTAAAAAGGATAAGATGAAATTAAAACAACTCTGTTTAACCAGCCTTGCAGTTACCCTGCTTAATTTTTTTGCTGTTGCACAAACAACAAATATAATTACTGTAAAAGCAGATAAACCCTATGCCGAAATTCAGCCTTCTATGTGGGGTGTGTTTTTTGAAGATATTAATTTAGGTGCCGATGGTGGTATTTATGCCGAGTTGGTTAAAAATCGGTCCTTCGAATTTAGTAAACCATTAATGGGCTGGAAGGTAGAACAGAATTTTTTTAATGAAGGTGCTGTAACCGTTTTAAACCGGCAGGGACAGAACTTAGCCAACCCACGTTTTGCAAGAGTAAAATTAAACAACGCCGTTGCCGGAACTTTAAGTTTAACTAACGAAGGCTTCAGGGGTATGGGCATAAAAAAAGGATTGGGTTACGATTTTTCATTAATGTACCGCCTGCCAACAGGTAACTTAAAATTGCATGCAGAAATTATTAACGCAAAAAAAGAAATTATTGCCAGTGGAATTTTAAATGCCGCTGCCACAGGAAACGACTGGAAAAAACAATCCATTAGTTTTACATCAAGCGACAGCGCACAAAAAGGAAAACTAAAAATTTGGTTTGAAGGAACGGGAGTAATAGATATGGATATGATTTCTTTATTTCCGGAAGATACCTGGAAAAAAAGGCCGGGAGGTATGAGGGCCGATATGATACAATTGCTGGCCGATATGAAACCCGGTTTTATGCGTTTTCCGGGTGGGTGTATTGTAGAAGGGTTTGATTTATCGGAACGTTACAAATGGAAAAACACCATTGGCCCAATTGAAGAAAGACAATTAATTATTAACCGCTGGAATTACGAATTTGCACACCGCCCCACGCCAGATTATTTTCAAACCTTTGGCCTTGGCTTTTTCGAATACTTTCAACTGGCAGAAGATATTGGAGCATCGCCGTTGCCCATTTTAAATTGCGGAATGGCCTGCCAGTTTAATTCGGCAGAGCTGGTACCATTAGATGACATAGACGGTTATGTACAAGATGCCATAGACCTGATAGAGTTTGCTAACGGAGATGTAAACACGGTTTGGGGAAAAGTAAGGGCAAGCATGGGCCACCCCGATCCTTTTAATTTAAAAATGCTGGGCATAGGTAACGAAAACTGGGGCCCGCAATATATTGAACGCTTACAAATTTTTCAAAAAGCAATAAAAGAAAAATATCCTTATATAAAATTAGTAACCAGCAGTGGTACCGATCCGAACGGCGAACGGTTTGATTTTTTAAATAGCGAACTGCGTAAAATGAAAGTGGATATTATTGATGAACATTTTTACCGCAGGCCAGAATGGTTTTTTGAAAATGCCAGCCGCTACGATAATTACGACAGGAACGGCAGTAAAATTTTTGCTGGAGAATATGCCGGCCAAAGTGATAAAACTGTTAGTGTAGAAAATAAAAACAATGTACGCACCGCTATTGCCGAAGCTGCTTTTTTAACCGGGCTGGAAAGAAATGCCGATGTAGTGGTAATGGCAAGTTATGCGCCACTGTTTGCACATGTGGATGGCTGGCAATGGACACCCGATTTAATTTGGGTAGATAATTTGCGCAGCGCAGGCACTGTAAATTACCAGGTACAAAAATTATTTGCAACCAACAAGGGCACTAATGCGGTACCGGCTTTGTTAAACAATAAAACCATATCGGGGAAAGATGGTTTGTATGCCTCGGCAGTAACTGATAAAAATAGTAAAGAGATTATTATTAAAATTGTAAACAGCAGCACTGAAGAAAAAAATATTTCTTTTGCCCTGGAGGGATATAAAAAATTAGCGCCGCAAGCATCGGTAACAGTGTTAACCGGCGGTGCCGATGAAATTAATACCGTAGATAATCCATTTAATGTAATGCCTGTAGTTAATACCATTACGGTTAAAGCAAAAAAAATAGATGTGGTGCTTAAGCCGTTTTCATTTACTGTTATTAAGGTTGGTGTAAAATAATTTAAATGGCTGTGATTTTAAATGCTGTCAGGCTGAGGCGCTGATGCACAGCATCCTGTGGATAAAAAAAATTTAAGTTCTTTGTTAATGACAAAATTTCGATTACAGTGGAGTGTCAGGCTGAGCCTGTCGAAGCCGGTGTCCTTATTTAAAGCCGCTTTCGACAGGCTCAAGCTGACACTCTAATAATTTGAAAGTAAGCGTTTTGTAATACATGTCATTAGCCGCTTGCCGAAGCCGGGTTAATTAATTCAATAGCTTGTTCTAAAATAAAAAAATATGAAGCTTGTTATTGTTACTATACTATTATTTGTTTCCAGCAACATTTTTGCACAATACACCAGCACCAACATTTCGGTACACGATCCTGTAATAATAAAACAGGACAGTGTGTATTATATTTTTTGTACCGGCAGGGGCATTAGCGTTTGGTCATCTACCAATATGAACGAATGGAAAAGAGAAAAACCCGTGTTTGATACTTTGCCCTGGGCAGTACAGGCGGTAAAAGGTTTTACTAATCATATATGGGCTCCGGATATTTCGTACCATAAAGGACTGTATTATTTATACTACTCCATATCTGCTTTTGGCAAAAACACTTCCTGCATTGGCGTGGCAACAAACAAAACCCTCAATCCATCTTCGCCCAATTTTAAATGGACCGATCATGGTAAAGTCATTCAATCTTATCCCGGCATAACCAACTGGAACGCCATCGATCCCAATATCATCACTGATAAGAAATGTAAAGCCTGGATGAGCTTTGGTTCTTTTTGGGACGGCTTAAAATTGATAGCACTAACAAAAGACAGGTTGCATATAAAAGGAGATACTATCAACCTGCCTACTATTGCAAGCCGTAAAAAAAATCCTTCTTCAGCTAATCCACCCTCAGTAGATGATAACCCCAAAGACGCCGGCGGCAATGCCATAGAAGCACCTTTTATCTTTAAAAAAAATAACTACTACTATTTATTTGCTTCAATAGATTATTGCTGCAAAGGGATAAAGAGTACATACAAAATGATTGTAGGCAGATCAAAAAAAATAAACGGCCCCTTTATTGACAAGGAAGGTAACGATATGGCGCAAGGCGGCGGCACTATTTTATTACAGGGCGATAGCAACTGGTATGGCGTGGGCCATAATGCCGTTGCTAATTTTGATGGCGTTGATTATTTAGTTTTTCATGCGTATGATGCAAAAGATAATGGCAAATCAAAATTGAGGATAGAAAAATTGAATTGGGAAAATGATTGGCCGGTGGTATTGCAGCAGTAACAGCTGCTGGGTTATTATTTGGTAACACTTCGCAAAATCTTCTCCATCTTTCTGCCTTTTGCCAACTCATCCACCAGCTTGTCTAAATACCTCACTTTTTGTGTTAATGGATTTTCAATTTCTTCTATACGGTAACCACATATTACACCGGTGATGAGGTGGGCATTAGTATTTAATGTTGCATGCTGAAAGAACTTTTCAAAAGTTACTTTTTTATCAATTTGATCCTGCAGTTTCTTTTTATCAAAGCCGGTTAGCCACTCTATTACCTGCAGCAATTCTTCTTTTGTTCTGCCCTTCTTCTCCACTTTAGTAACATACAAAGGATATACCGAGGCGAAGGTCATTTTTGCAATACGTTCATTGTGTGTATTGATGTTGTTCATAGCTTGTTTTTTAATATTAAAAGAAGCCCATTACTTATAACATCTTTTCAACCTTATCAGGTATAACCGGATAAGCAAATGGCTTTGAATTAAATATTTCCCTCCACCATTTTTATCTCCTCCTCCGTTAACCCGTACAACGCATAAACCAGTTCATCTATTTCTTTTTCCCAGGCGGTGGTATCGGCTTTGGGGTTTTCTTTTTTGGCGGATAAAATTTTATCTACAATTAATTCAATTTTCAATTTTTGCTTTTCGCCTGTGTCAGCAATAGGAAAGTCTTTGAAATAAACATAACTGGGCTCGTAAAAATCTCCACGAAGTTTTGGAAGTATTTGCCTGAATAAATAAAAAGTAAGTTTACAGTTTAAGATAGCAAGCAAGTATTTACTGGTATCGGTAATGATAAAACATTTTTGATTTGTATAGTAACCATTTTCATCCCAAATAAATTCTGGTTGTTTGCAAATGTTTGGATAGATAATTTTAGTTTTATCAAACTCTACATAATAATCACAAGCCCTTAGCTCCCACCAATAATCTCCTTTATCACTTCTTGCTTCACTTTTTTCTTTGTATGGAAACAAATGTTTTGCAATAGCGGGATAATTATCTTTTAGCCAATACCAGGCTTCATCAAAAGGCATATTTCCATAGCGGGGTGTTGGCTCGTTTAAATAATTAGAATCAGTTGGCGGCAAATTTCTTTTTATAGTAAAGCCTTTTGGTATTGCTATAAGCCACTGCTTTACTTCAGGAACAGTATATCGCTTAATATCTTTGCCGATTAAAAATGGCTTTATAAGTTTAGCGCTATTTCTATCTTCGTTAATAAGCCTTTCTTTTGTGGGAGTATCTATTACAAATGCTTCGTTTAATCCAGTTAATATTCCCCGGTATGTTTTCTTATTTACAAATTCACTTAACGGTTTACCAATACTTTTTAATTTTTTAATTAAATCATTTGTATTTTCCGGGGCAAGATTCCACCCAATTTCTTGTAAACTATTTTGCTTTATTTGAAAACTGTTTTCTATAAAGTATTTTTCAAAATTAATTTTATCAAGCTCTTTTATATTGGCTGCTGTAAAAGTGATAGAAGGCGATTGTTTTTTAATTGATATTATTAAAGGATAAGTAGTGGCTTCGTCAAATACTGGTAAATCACCAAAATCAATCAGGGTCTTTAATTGAAATTGTTGCACCCATTTACGCAATGGCTTACCAAAGCCCGCCCTCATAAATTTGTTAGCTACAATAAAATTAAAATCTCCTTTTTGTTTAATAATTGATAAACCCTTTTCAATAAAATAGACTAACAAATCAGCCGTACTTGAAAAAACATCGAAGTTTTTGCTTAGGTAATCTTTTAGTTCACTTATTTCTTCCTGCCGTACATACGGTGGGTTCCCAATCACCACATCAAAGCCTAAAAAAGTTCCTTCGCTATCCAATACTTCCGGAAACTCAAACCGCCATTCAAAAGCCTCTTTGTAAATTACACTGCTTTGTATATCGTGTTTTTCTTTATCTAATTTATCAATTGCGGCACTTAGTTTTTCTAATTCGTTATTGGCTTTTGTTTTCTTTTTAGCATCCGCACTAAATAAATCGGGCCTTTCCAATAAGGCCAGTTCACCACGTAATTTGCTGAGTTTTTTATTTATGGGGTTATTCCAGCTTACAGTGGTTTCAAAATCATTTTTTATTTTGTCAATCAATTCTTCCATCTGCCGCTTTTCTTCTTTGCTTTGTGCATTGCGGTAGGTTTGTACAGCCAGTTTGTAACTATCAATTGTCCATTTGCTTTTTTGTAAAGTTGTGCTCAAATCTTCATCTAATGCAAAGCGGCTTATTAAACTATTGCCCTGCTTAATATTAATATCAATATTGGGCAGGGTTTCTAATTGGGTGTAGTTGGTTTCTTTGGTGTAATAAGCATTCTTTAATAATTCAATCCATAATCTTAAGCGGCAAATTTTTACACTGTTGGCGTTTATATCCACACCAAACAAACAGTTTTCTATCAGTTTTTCTTTTTCATGAAATAAAGTTTCCTGTAAATATTGCAACTCCGGCTTTATGTTTCCTTTTTGGTTTAGGGTGTATTTAAAAAAATCTTCAGTTTCAATATCCTGTATAATCAGTTCATCGTTTTCAATTTCTACTTTATACTCTTTGTAGTTAATGCGCTGGCCATTGTGGTGGTACTGTAAAATTTTAAGGTCGTGCTTTATAGTGATAAGTTCATTTAATGCACTTACTAAAAAGTGGCCGCTGCCCACGGCAGGGTCGCAAATGGTAATGCTGTTAATAATGTTGTTAGCCTGTTGCCGTTTTTCTTTGTCGGCATATTCAATGGCTTCCTGCAAATCTTCAAAAGTTTTGCAGGCCCATTTATTGGCATCGTTAAATTTTTGCACCACGGCACGGCGCAAAGTTTCCCTGCACATGTACATGGTAATAAAACCAGGTGTAAAAAAGGAGCCATCTTTATATCCATTTATCTTTTCAAAAATTAAACCCAGTACGCTGGCGTTAATCAGGTTTTTGTTTTCTTCCTGTATTTCGGCTTTGCCCTCGCTTGCAAAATCGTAACTGTTTAAAAATGTAAAGAGGTAACTTAAAGTGGGTAAGCTGCCTTGTTTGCGTTTGGTATTATCTTTTAAAACAGTGTTTTTATCTAATGGCAAAGGCAGGTTATTGTCTAATGCAGCTATATCAATTGTTTTGCGTTCCAGTTCGGTACGCTCAAATAAAGAGCTGTTAAGGTAAGGCACTTTACTGAATTTATTTTTAAGCCTTTCTCTTCTGTTCTCCGGCTTTTCGGCCAATACCTGTAAAAATAAATTGTTCAGCTCATCAAAGTCGTGAATAAAAGCATCGTTTAAAAATAAATACTCTTTATTTTTTTGGTGGTAGCTAAACAATTGTGCTTCTAATAATTTTAAAAATAAAATCCGGTTTATCCAGGTAATGCAAAGCTCTAAGGCAATATTGTAATACTGTTCTTCATTGGTAAAACCAAATTTGGTAACATCGGGTACATCACGTAAGCTTTCTTTATCTTTTAATTTAATAATGGCATTTTCTAAAAGAGATGCTTCGCTGCTTTCTTTTTTGCGCTGTATCAGTTTTTTACTGCCATCTTTTATTTCTTCTAAACCAATAAGGTGCAATAGCTCGGTGTAAAAGTTTTTATCTAAACTGTTACTGTCGTTGGCAAAGGGTAATTTTAATAAATGCGTGGGGCTTAAAATTTTAAACAGCGGAATCAATTTTTCATCATCAGTGTTATCAGTATTGGTAACATATTTTTTAAAACTGTTCAGGTTAAATTGGGTGCAGGTTATGGTATCGTCTGTTTCGTCTAAAATCTTTTTAAGTTCATTGTAAAAAAAGGGGTTGTCTTTTTTATCGTTTACATAAGTATCGTACAGCCTTTTAATTTTAGTGTGGCCATAAATTTTTTTATCAAACTCGTTAGCATCAATCAGTATCCAATTATTTACATCTGTTGCCAGCAGGTATTTAATTTCGTTATTGCCAATGGTAATGCGTTCCTGCAAATAGTACAGTACCAGTTCGTGAAAAGCTTTTACGTTAAGTTTTCCATCTGCAATCATTTCGGCACTGCCCGTTTTTTTAATTTCGGCAATTACGCTTACAGGGTCGGCTGCAGTTTTGCCGGTATGGATAGATAAATCTTTTCGTTCTTTATTTATGGTAATGGAGTGGTTTGGATTGTACCAGGTGTTACGCAAAAACCCTGTAATAAAATCTTTAAGGGTATCCTCGCTGTGGCCGGTTGCCGCTTTATTAAAAAGTGCTGTTAGTTCGGTTTTAAATAATTCAACATTATTACGGCTTACTTTTTCTTTAAGGTAGGCTTTGTTTAATGTTTTAAAGGGAGATTGTATATTGAGTTGCATGGTTAGTTTTAAAACACTGTAAAATAAGAAAAGATATACATAAATAATAAAATTACCCTAATTACAACCTTATAAACCAGTAAAAAGAGTTTCTTCTTTTACAACTTTCTTACAATAAAACATAGGTATCTTAATTACTTTTACTTCCCCATCCCTTTAAACAACCCTGCAAGTAAAGCAAAGGTGTTTTTTATAACCTGCTCATTTTCTACCGGTATTTGCAAGTAGGTTTGTCCAGTAGCTTCATCTTTTTTAATAAGTGATTGTAACATGTTTTCGGTAGCTTTTGCATCGCTTAAAACATTGGTTAATTGTGTAAAGAAACTTGCGGCTGTTTGTATCAGTTGCTGCCCGGCATCGGCTGGTTTTGCATCAAACATTTGTGTTTGTGCAGGTTCTTTTATGGCTGCAGTTTGCTTTACATCATCATCGTTATATAAACTTTCTACCGTTTTTTCTGCTGTTGATTGCTCCATAGCAGTGGCTTCTTCCTGTGTAATATCAATGTGGGATGCGGTAATTTTTTCATCTGTAAACAATCCTTCCACACCCTGCATAAATACGTTGAATTTGCTATCGCCAACAAAAATATTCGATTCGCCATTATCTAAAATACCTTCTGCAAGGGCGGCTTTAAATTTTAACTTGCCCAGCATACCATGCTCAATAGTATTTTGCGCTACAAAATTTATAATGTTTACATTTTTAGTTTGTCCCTGCCGGTAAATGCGGCCAATGCGTTGCTCCAGCACAGCGGGGTTCCAAGGTAAATCCATATTTATCAGGTAAGAGCCTGCCTGTAAATTTAACCCTACCCCACCAGCATCGGTAGAAAGAAAAATGCGGCAACCGGCATCGTTATTAAATCGGTTGAACAATGCTTTGCGTTTGGTACTGGGTATAGTGCCATTTAAATTTGCATACCCAATTTTCAACCTGTCTAATTCCAATGCTATTAACCGGGTAAACCTTTCCCACTGGCTGAAGATTACAATTTTTTCATCACTGTTGGCAATAATTTCTGTAACAATATTAAAGAGTTCGTCAAGTTTTGTTTGATGGTTGGTTTGCTGATCCAAAATATAAGTACTGTTACACACCATCCGCATCATGTTTAGGGAAATCATCAACCGCTGCCTGTCTTCTTCTTTTAAAAAACCTATCCTCTTCCACCGGGTTACCAGTTTCATTACAATTTCTGCATACTCATTGTGTATTATTTTTTGTTCGTTAGTAATATCAACAAACAAGTTTTTATCAATACGTGCAGGCAGTTGGCTTAATACCTGCTTTTTGGTGCGGCGAAGTAAAATGTGCTGTAACTTTTCCTTTACTTCATGCAGGTTTTTATAGCCTACCACTTTTCCGGTTTCATCTGTTTGTTCGTGTGCCGAAATAAAATTATACAAAGACCCCAATTGTAAAGGATCTATAAATTGCACCAGCGAATACAGCTCCTGCATTTTATTTTCGATTGGCGTACCCGTTAGTACCAATGCGTATTTACTTTGCAGTTTTTTTACAGCTTGCGATACTTTGGTTTGCCAATTTTTTATGCGTTGTGCTTCATCTAAAATAATTAAATCGGGTTGATAGGCACTAATCAGTTCCAAATCGTTTACCGCCATATTGTAACTGGCAATTTTATATAAGCAGCCTTCTTGCTTATACAGATTTTTTCTGTTTAAATAATTGCCTTCTATTACCATTGCGCTGGCGGTTGAAAATTTTTCTATTTCGCTTTGCCATTGATATTTTAAAGAGGTTGGGCAAATGATCAGTACTTTTTGCACCTGCCGGTGTTCGTGTAAAAGTTGTACGGCACCAATGGCCTGTATTGTTTTACCAAGCCCCATATCATCGGCTAAAATACTTCTGCCAGCAGCAGCACAATACAATATTCCTTCTATTTGATAAGGGAACGGTTTTAATTTTAAACTTTTAATAACAGGCAGTTTATTTTTTTTTATAAACGGGGCAAGAAATTGTTGCCGCTGGTTTTTCTCCCGCCAGTTAATAATATGCGCCAGTGCATCCTCGTAACAGCGGAAAGAAGGGTTTATTTTGAAAGCTTTTTGTAACAGTACATCTATTTCTTCAAAAGCCTTTTGCTGCAGGCTGCCATCAGTATTGCAATATTTTTTTTCTAGCTGATTATATTCTTGTTCTTTTTCGGTACCAATACGCAGCATTACTTTTTGCTGGCCACGGTATTCAATATACATGGAACTGTACGCAGTGCTGTAAGGCTGCAGCATTGCTTTACGCAGTGCAGGCTTTTTATTTATTTTTAAAAGAATTGCCTCAACATGTTTGCATGTGCCTAATTGATTTGTTTTAAAATCGTAACAAGAGCAATAGTTAAGGCTGTTATCTGCGCTTCGTAACGCTACTTTATACGTATTTTTAGTAGTAGGGTTGTAAACACTGTAATCACTGAAAACAAGCCCCTCTGCAATATTATTAATGATAAAAATAGATTTTTCGGCAATTTGTTTACGCAGCAGAGTTTGCCATTCTCCAACAGATAAGGTATCAGGTTTTTTTGTATTTGAAACAGAGGGTCTGGCTTTAAATTTTCTTTTGCCAGATTTCTTTTTACTGTTTTTTACCGTTGCCATATTTTTATTTATAAGCCAAAGTAAAGATATACAGATTAATAAACTGCAATAAACCGACGGTCTTTTATTTGCAGCTAATAAAAAACCCCAACATTTACTGTCAGGGTTTTGTGGTGTGGGCCGGCCCCGAATTTTCGGGGGAACCGGCAACATTAATAAATGTGGATATCAAATTTTTCTTTTACAATTGATTTAAATTTTTGCAAGAATTCAGCATTAGTTATGAGTTTAACTATAAACGCTTTTGATTTCATAGATTTTATGTATCGTTCTATTTGAAGTGCAGCTGCTTTTGTATTTAACGTTAAGGTTAATTTTAATTCCCAATCGCTGGTATAAGAAGTGCTTGCATGCTTATAAAACCCCTGATTATGTTGAGCTGTTCTCTCAATGGCATCCACAGACTCACCCACATAAAATTTATCATGGCTTTTAGAAAATATAATATATACAAAATGCATAGCTGCAATAAAAAACCCCAACATTTACTGTCAGGTTTTTGTGGTGTGGGCCGGGATTGAACCGGCGACACAAGGATTTTCAGTCCTTTGCTCTACCAACTGAGCTACCGCACCAATCGAATACCGATATTAAACAGGAAATGTTGAATTTCGAATTCGGGCAGCAAAAATAAGGGTATTCCTTTAAAATCTGCAATCTAAAATCAAAAATCTGCAATCAGTTTCCGTATTCGCACAAAAACTTAATCCGCATTAATTTCAATTGCTCCCAGTTAAAATTGCTGTCCGCCAGTTCTTCCTGCGCTATTTGCAGGCTGGAGGTTTCGCAGCTTTTAAAGTATTCCATAATTTCTTCCTGCTCGTATTCATCCACCATTTCGTCAATGGCATAATTAAGGTTTAGTTTGGTGCCGCTGGCTACAATGGTTTCCATTTCTTCTAAAAGTTCATCAATTCTTAGGCCTTTGTTTTTGGCAACAGTTTCTAGTGGTATTTTTTTATCAATGTTTTGAATGATGAAAATCTTATTGTTATTTCTGTTGGCCACCGTTTTCATTACAAAATCATCGGGCCTGGTAATGTTATTTTCGCCAGCATATTTTGCAATTACATCAATAAAGGGTTTACCATACCGCATAGCTTTGCCTTTACTTACGCCGCTTATCTTTTCCAGTTCGGGCATAGAAGTTGGATACATGGTAGCCATATCCTCCAAACTGCTTTCTAAAAAAATAACAAAGGGCGGAAGATTTTTTTCTTTAGCAACTTTTTTACGTACCTCTTTTAATAATTCCACCAGTTTTTCATCCACCGTTGTAGCTGCTTCTGCAGCCTGTTCGCTCTCTTCATCATCGGCATTAGCCTCTTCAAATAAATTATTGAGTACAATTTTATAAGAACCGGGTTTATTTAAAAACGCCTCGCCTTTTTTGGTGAATTTTAATAAACCATATTCCACAATATCTTTTGCAATCAATCCGCTCAGCAGCATTTGGCGTATGAGGCTGTTCCAAAAGTGCGGTTCTTTATCGTTACCGCTGGCAAAAACATCCAGCTCTTCGTGGCGGTACATTTTTACTGCAGGCGTAGCTTTGCCCGCTAAAATTAATTGTACATATTCTATAGGAAAACGCTCTTCTAATGCCTTAACAATTTTTAAAACAATCACCACTTCATCTTTTGCTTCAATTCTTTCTTTAGGGTTTAAGCAGTTGTCGCAATGGCCGCAACTTTTACTGTCGTTATATTCTTCTCCAAAATAATGCAGTAAAGTTTTTCTGCGGCACACGCTGCTTTCGGCGTAACTAACGGTTTCGTTTATCAGCTGAGCACCCACTTCTCTTTCGCTAAGCGGTTTATCCCTCATAAAATGTTCCAGCTTGGCCACATCTTTATGAGAATAATAGAGAATGCATTTTCCTTCCATGCCATCACGTCCGCCACGGCCGGTTTCCTGGTAATAATTTTCAATTGATTTAGGTATGTTGTAATGAATAACAAAACGAACATCGGGTTTATCTATACCCATTCCAAAAGCAATGGTGGCAACAATTACATCCACGTCTTCATTTAAAAATTGGTCCTGCCTGTCGGCCCTTAATTTACTGTCTAACCCGGCATGATAGGCCACAGCTTTTATACCATTTGCCATCAGCATTTTGGCAAGGTCTTCAGTTGTTTTTCTGTTTAATGTATAAATAATACCGCTTTTATTTTTATGCTGCTGTATAAAGCGAACAATGCTTTTATTGGTTTGGTCTAAATTTATTTTGGGTTGTACTTCGTAATATAAATTGGGCCGGTTAAAAGAAGAGATAAAAATTTTAGGATCACGAAGGCCAAGATTTTTTACAATATCGCTTTGCACTTTTGGTGTAGCAGTTGCAGTTAAAGCAATCACCGGAATTTTTTCATCAATCATATCCATAATTTCTCTAAGCCTGCGGTATTCGGGCCTAAAATCGTGACCCCATTCTGATATACAATGGGCTTCATCTACAGCAAAAAAAGAAATTTTAAGTTCTTTAAAAAAAGTAACATTTTCTTCTTTGGTCATTGTTTCCGGCGCCACGTACAGCATTTTTGTTTTGCCGGTAGTTAAATCGTCTTTTACAATTTTTTGCTGGCCTTTATTTAAGGTGCTGTTTAAAAAATGTGCTACATGGTCTTTACTGCTGTAACTTCTTACCAGGTCAACCTGGTTTTTCATTAAGGCAATTAAGGGAGATACAATTATTGCCACACCATCGCTGATAATTGCAGGCAGCTGATAGCATAAACTTTTGCCGCCACCGGTGGGCATAATTACAAATGTATCGTTGCCGGCTATAAGATTTTTAATAATATCTTCCTGAGAACCCCGAAAGCTGTTGAGCCCAAAATGCTGTTGCAGTTCGGCCGAAAGATCGGATTGATTAATTTTAGCAGTAGCTTTTTGGCCGGTTTGTTTTACAGGTTGCTTAACAGCAGTGCCGGGTTTAGCTGATTTTGTTTTTACGGTAGCCATATCAATTTTTCCTTACGATATTGTGTTTTTTATTTAAAACCATCCTTGTTAAAAAGGGCAGCGAAGTTAACACTACGTAACTGTAAAAGCAAGGCCTTTACAGTTACTGCCCGTTTAATTAACATTATATATTCTATTAAGATAAACAAAAAACGGCAAAAAGCAATTGTTATAAAAAATGAGTAAATGCTGCTGAACATTTGCCAATAAATTAATCAGCCTTACGGGCCAGGCATTTATTAAAAGCCAACCCTTTGCATTATGATTGATTTAGAGTAGGTTTGCCGCACAAAAATGAACCAACAACTCATCATATCTTCTGCCCTTCGTACCATAGCATTGCAGGCGCAATCGGTGCAGGGATTAGCAGCTTTTGTTGATGCCGGTTTTGTAGAGGCAGCAGAAAAGATTGCTGCAGCAAAAGGGAGGGTGGTCATCAGCGGTATTGGCAAAAGTGCCATTGTTGCCCAAAAAATTGTGGCTACTTTAAACAGCACCGGCACACCGGCTTTATTTATGCATGCTGCCGATGCTATACATGGCGATTTAGGTATGGTGCAAAACGACGATGTGGTAATGATCATCAGCAAAAGTGGCGACAGCCCGGAAATAAAAGTATTGACTTCCTTAATAAAAAACTTTGATAATATTTTGATTGGCATGATTGGTAATACCCAGTCGTACCTGGCCTTGCAAAGCGATATAATTTTAAACACCACTGTGCAGCAGGAAGCCTGCCCCAATAACCTTGCACCTACTACTAGTACCACCGCACAAATGGTAATGGGCGATGCCCTTGCGGTATGCCTGATGGATTTGAAAGGGTTCAACAGTAAAGATTTTGCAAAATTTCATCCCGGCGGCATTCTGGGCAAAAAATTATATTTAAGGGTTAGCGATTTATCTGATAGTAATGAAAAGCCTGCAGTTTTGCCTGCGGCAACCCTTAAAACAGTAATTGTAGAAATGACAAAAAAACGGCTGGGTACAGCAGTAGTGATAGATGATAATAACCGGGTGCTGGGCATAATTACTGATGGCGATTTAAGGCGAATGCTGGAAAAGGAAAATAATTTCGGCAACATTACAGCAAAAGATATCATGAGTGCACACCCAAAAACTATTGTTGCCGAAGCAATGGCAACAGAAGCGCTGGAGCTGTTGAAAAATTATAATATCAGCCAGCTGGTTGTAACCCATAATAACGAGTATGCAGGTATTATTCACCTGCACGATTTAATAAGAGAAGGCATAATATAAATTATAAAATGAACAAAAACCATTACGTAGCCATTATGGCCGGCGGTATCGGTAGCAGGTTTTGGCCAATGAGCCGTACCGATTTTCCGAAACAGTTTTTAGATATTTTAAATATTGGAAGAACGCTTATACAGGGAACTTATGACCGCTTTGCAGCATTTATACCTGCTGAAAATATTTACGTGGTAACAGCTGAGCAGTATAAAAATATTGTGGCCGATCAATTACCCGAAATACCGCTGGCAAATATATTATGTGAACCCTCCAGGAAAAACACCGCACCCTGTGTGGCTTATATTGCACATAAATTATTACACCTTAACCCACAGGCCAATTTAATTTGTGCCCCGGCCGATCATATTATTTTAGAACCCGAAAATTTTAAACAAGTTTGTATTGATGCTTTAACTTTTACCGAAAATATTAAGGCACTGGTAACACTTGGTATAAAACCAACCCATCCCAATACAGGATATGGATACATACAATACGAGCCCATGGCCGTAAGTGAAAACGTGTATAAAGTAAAAACCTTTACCGAAAAACCCGATCTGGAGTTGGCAAAAACTTTTATTGCCAGCGGCGATTTTTTATGGAACGCCGGTATTTTTGTGTGGCAGGTAATAAATATTGTTGATGCCTTTGAAAAGTTACTGCCCGAGTTAAATGAATTGTTTGATACCGAAAAAGAAAACTTTAATACTGTTAATGAGCAACAGGCAATAGACAGAATTTATCCGCAATGCGTAAACATTTCTATCGATTATGGTATTATGGAAAAGGCCGATAACGTGTACATTATTCCTTCATCTTTTGGGTGGAGCGATTTGGGTACCTGGGGCAGTGCTTACGAAAATTTAGGAAAAGATTATTTAGAAAACGCCGTTGCCGGAAATAATGTGGTTGTAATTGATGCTACAAAAAATATGGTGCATGCAGATAATAAAAAATTAGTGTTGCTGCAAGGCCTCGATGATTTTATTGTGGTAGATACCAAAGATGTTTTAATGATCTGTAAAAAAGATAAGGAGCAGGAGATTAAAGAATACGTTGCCGAAATTAAACGCAGCAAAGGAGATAAATTTTTATAAAGAACAGTGCCCGCTGATTACGCTGATATCGCAGAAAATACAAATAGCAGTCTTAAATCTGCGACATCTGCGTAATCAGCGGGCTAAATATTTTGATATTGCAACCCACAATACATAGCAAACAACCTAACGCAGGCACCACCATTTTTACAGTAATGAGTGTGTTGGCGGCAGAGCATAACGCCATTAATCTTGGGCAGGGTTTCCCCGATTTTTTAATGGATGAAGAACTGATTGCACTGGTAAATGCGGCTATGCAAAAAGGCAACAACCAGTACGTACACATGAATGGGTTGATACTTTTAAGAGAACGCCTTGCAGAAAAAATAAACAGTTTATACGCTGCAACCATTCATCCCGAAACTGAAATTACTATTACACCCGGCGGTACGTACGCTATCTTTACCGCCTTAACTACTGTACTGCAACCTGCAGATGAAGTAATAGTTTTTGAACCTGCGTACGACAGTTATATCCCCACCATAGAAATTAACGGAGCGGTGCCGGTATTAATTCCATTAACTTTTCCCGATTATAAAATTGATTGGGAATTAGTGAAACAAAAAATTTCTCCCAAAACAAAAATGATCATGCTTAACTCGCCGCACAACCCCACGGGCAGTGTGTTAAGTAAAAACGATATTGCACAATTAAGAGCGATTGTAAAAGATACCGGCATTTTTATTTTAAGTGATGAAGTGTATGAGCATTTAATTTTTGATGGCCTGCAGCATGAAAGCATGCTGCGCTATCCCGATCTTTTAGAAAGAAGCTTTGTTTGTTTTTCTTTTGGCAAAACATATCACTGCACCGGTTGGAAAATGGGCTACTGTGTAGCACCTGCAAAGCTGATGAACGAGTTTAGAAAAATTCACCAGTTTAATTGTTTTAGTACCAACAGCACGGTGCAATTTGCTTTAGCAGATTATTTACTGCAGAAAGAAAAGTATTTACAGCTCGGCAGTTTTCTGCAAACAAAAAGAGATTATTTTTCTACGCTGATGCAGCAAACAAAATTTAAAGCACTGCCATCTTACGGCAGTTATTTTCAGTTGTACAGCTACAAAGGCATAACTGACGAAAGTGAAAAAGATTTTGCTATCCGGCTTACAAAAGAATTTGGCGTAGCTACAATACCCACTTCTGTTTTTTATAAAAATAATACCGATAATAAAGTATTGCGTTTTTGTTTTGCAAAAAAAGAAAGCACTTTGGAGGAAGCAGTTAACCGGCTTTGCAAGGTGTCATGACGGTTTTAAACCGTCAGACACCGTAATCTTTTTGTAAATTTGAAAAAGAAACTAATAAGGATTTTAAAACCTTATTAGTTTACAATAAATAACTCAATGCCCAATGACTTAAAATATGTCCACACTCACTATAACCACCATACAAACTAATTTATTTTGGGAAGATAAGCAGGCCAATATGCAAATGCTGCAGCAAAAGATTGACAGCATAACTGATAAAACAGAAATTGTAATACTGCCCGAAATGTTTAGCACCGGCTTTAGCATGCAGCCCGAATTATTTGCAGAAACAATGCAAGGTGAAACCGTAGAGTGGATGAAAATGCTAAGTAATAAAAATGGAATTGTATTAACCGGCAGCGCAATGATTGAAGACGATGGAAAATATTTTAACCGCTTAATATGGATGTTGCCCAATGGCCAATTTGGTTATTATGATAAAAGGCATTTGTTTGCCTATGGCGAAGAAGATAAACATTACAGCAGTGGCAATAAAAGATTAATTGCATCGGTAAAAGGCTGGAAAATTAATTTACAGGTTTGTTACGATTTAAGGTTTCCGGTGTGGGCCCGGCAAGCTCCTCCCCCTCGGGGGGAGGTTGGGAGGGGGCCTGAATACGATGTATTAATTTATGTAGCCAACTGGCCCGAGCGCCGCAGCCATGCATGGAAAACTTTACTGTGTGCAAGGGCCATAGAAAACCAATGTTATGTAATTGGTGTAAACCGTGTGGGAGATGATGCAAAAAATATTCATTACAGCGGCAACAGTTTGGTGATTGACCCGATTGGGCAAGTGCTTTATCATATGGCCGAAGATGAAGACATCAACACGATAACATTATCAAAAGAAAAATTAGAAGAAGTAAGAACGAAGTTTCCTTTTTTAAATGATGCGGATGATTTTATCATCAACTCATAATTTTACTGCAAAAAATATCAAGTACTAAATTTCTTCTTAAGTTTAGATACCAAAATTGTTTTCTCTTTACCCCGAATTGTTTTTTTCAACGGTGCGTTTTTGATAATTTCTTCAACAACAGTAGTAATCTTTTTACTAGATATTTTTGATTTCTTTTTCATTAGCTTGTATTTTGAAACAGCTTTAACTATTGCCAATTGCTCATTGCCTATTGGATATTGCTCATTGCCTTTTGTTTTATCATCTCCATTACCACCTGCATTTTTTTATCGTAACCTTTTAGTAAAGCATCGTAACTGGTACCAATATAAACATCGGGTATTATACCACGGCCATCTTTTGGTACATGATTGTATTGCACTAACCTGAATAAAGGAAGCCTTACCCTTAAATGCGTGTTGGGTAAAGTAATATCAGGTATCATAATACCGCTGTTACCATGCCAGCCACCACCAGTTTCTTCACCCACCAAAGTTATACCCGGCTGACCTTTTATGGCATTGCAAAATAATACCGAAGCCGAAAAAGTTTGGCCATTGGTAAGTACATACAAATCGCCACCAAAATAATTTTTTGTTTTTGGGTGATACAGCTTTCGTTCCCACAATCCAAAATGGTAATTGCCGTCTTTTCTTTTTTTAGTTAAAAAGAACAGCCCGATATTATTTAAAAATTTTCCTTTTATATATTTAGAATAAGGCCCCAAAGATTTTGCTACGGCATAAGAAGAGTCGGCAACTTTAAAGGGTTTACGGGTTACGTATTTTGTAAGCAGGGTTGATGCGTTTATTTTACCACCACCATTGCTTCTTATATCAAGCACCACATTTTTAATACCACTTTTTTTAATGTAGCGGAATGTTTGCCTGAAAAATGTACGCAGCTTACCGGTACTAAAAGTATTTAAAGTAATTACAGCGGTATTATTAGCCGTATCCACAGCCAGCGAACGGATGTTTTGCAATTGCTGTTTTCTTCTTTCTTTTTTAGTTCTTTTAATTACAGGGATAATCCTTGTTTTTTTGCCGGTATCTTTTGGCGGATCAAATACAGGAATGGTTATGGTTTGTGGTTTGCCCAAACTATCTAAATAAGTAACAGCATAATTTTTACTAAGCCCTATAATATTACGGTGATAGTAAGGAAAATTATTACTCAGCCTCAGGTAATTTACATTATTGGCATTGCCATCTTCCGTCATGTAATTAAACATCGTGTTGGTAAGTGCATTATTGCTTACCCCATTAATGCCTGTAATTAAAGTACCTCTTTTAATAACGGAATCTTTGCGATTTAAGTTACCGGTTACTGCCATGGTATCGTTCCATACTTTCATAAATAATGGAAAAGAAGGAATGGTTTTATTGCTCACCCATTTATTGTAAGCCCTGCTCAACCCAAAGCTGGTATGGCCGCAATGTATTTTATCGGTAAGCGGCGCAATAACCTTCCAGCCAAATTGCTGTTCGGTCATACTGTCTTCAATGGTGTTAAAGTATTTTGCAAAATACATATCCATGCTATCCTTACCGGTGTACCAGTATAAAGACGGGTGTTTTTTTTCCAGGATGTTTTGCAGTAAAGTATAATCCTGCTGTAATTGTTGTTTGGGGTATTTTTTATTAGGAGCATAAGCTTTGCTGCTGGTAGCGCAGGAATAAAATAATACAGTAATGGCTAACAGCAGTAAATGGCAAACTTTATTCATTGGGTACAAAAATACTTAAAAGTACAGTTGAGTGAGCTGGCATTCCTTAAGAAGGAAAAATTTGCTGAAATAAGGTTGAGGTGATGATAATTTTAAAACTTATCTGACGCCATCAGCCCAATTTAAATTTATCTGTGGGAAAGGGGGGGATAAAATAGCTAAAAGGTTTTTCTAAAATTTCAGCAATGTTTAAAAGCTCCGCAACTTTTAACTCCCTGTGGCCACATTCTATTTTACAATAGCAAGGCTGTTCTATAAAAAGCATATCGGCCATATTTTGTTGGGATAAACCTTTTTCTAAACGGGCTAACCGAATTTTTTGATTCATTGGGGTAATCATAACAGTTATAATTAAAGTGGAGTATAAATGAAATCATAACAGTTATAATTAAAGCGGAAAATAAAAGTAATCATCATATTTAATTTATGCAAGTATTTATATAAAAAAATTGTTAAATACTTTTTTATTCTATTTTGGAATAAAAAATACCAAAACAGAATTATTTATTCCAAATTCGTATTGATAAATAATTGCCGGTACTGGAGTTTTGTGGTGGCAGGTATAATATGAGACAGTTTACGCCACGAGTGCAACAGAATAAACTGCAACATAACATAACTCATTCGTCCGGCGTAGTGAATTTACTTCAACAAGACGGGATAATTAGTACAGAGGCAAACGGATTTTTAAAATCATCAATTACCGAAATTCCTGATAATAGTACTTTTCAGGAGTTCACTGATAAACTGAACATACTAGACAATAGCTTTAAACAACAAACTATTTACAAGGCTAAAGAAAATGAAGTTATTTCAGGTATTTTTTCTGTTTATAAAAATAGTGCAGCCCATTGGAATGATTATTTTGGAAATGATAACACAATTACTCCATCTGGCCGTTTTAGATTAAGGTGTTTTTTATGTGTAGTCTGGCAGGATATAAAAGGAGCTGCTATTGGTTATTTAATTGGAACATGCATTTGCAGGGGTATAGGTGTACCAAATTCAGCCGTATGCGGTGCAATTGGGGCAACAAACTTTGGTGGTTTATATTCTTGGGCTGGCAAAGTATGCCCGGGCGTGTGTACACGTTGTAGAAAACCAAACTCCAATAACTACCCCGCCAGGATTTGTCAATTGCCCTTATTATAATAAAAAAATAATTTATTGTAACTATTTAATTGGGGGTATAAAACTAAGTATCCCCAATTAATTAAAAATTTTTAAAATGAAAATTCAAATTTTATTATTATCATTTTTGTTTGCATATAATGGATATGCTCAAAATAAAACAAAAGAAATCTCAGTTTTTGGAGCAGATAATTTTTATACAACTAAACAAAGTCAGGGGCCTCAAAATGATGTAGTACGCATGGGGCAACTTATTGGTATAGCATATAAAACAAGCGACTCAGCAAAAGCTAAGGGGATAATTATTGAATTTTTAACCAACAATACCTTATCGTATTATAACAATGTACTGAGTGGAATTAATTTATTACAAGTTGATGATATTTATACTAATCTAAATTTTTTGTTTACACTTTTTTATTTTAAAAAAGGATCTGTACAATTTAATTTTAATATTGGGGTTGGTGTAGGTACATTGGCTGACAGGCAATTTTATGATGGAGGAAATAAATTACTGCCATTTAATCTCACACATTACCTAAAATCCATTTTGGAAAAAGTTTAGATTTCACAGGCATTATTGAACCAGAAATAAGCTTAAAAATAACGAAAAGGGTATCCATTAATTTTGGATTACGTTATACCACAGGAAATAGCGTAAAGCAGGAAAAGGATATTTTTTACAATGCAGTTCAGGGTACGGGGCTTGGTATAAAGATAGGCGGGGCGTTTAAACTGAAAAAATAATTAAATTTCAAATAGGATTAAAAACTCAATTCAGCAACCTGCCATTACCAACCCTATATGAGTGCAAGAGGGTTAAAAAATTATACTTATAAAATTGATTTTGTTTCAACTCATGGCAGCGGGCATGTTGAAATTGAAGATTATTAATTAAACCATCATGATAAAAAAAATTAATTTTACTTTTTTCTTTTTATTAGTTTCCCTTGGGCTATTTGCCCAGGGGAAACTTTATATAACACCATATACAAATTGCTTTGTTGCCGCCTACAAGGGAATTGATTCGGTAAACTCAAAACAAAGTTTTATTAAAACAAGAAATTTTATGGGAAAAGACTTTCTCATGAGTATTAACTTAACTTTTATAAAAGACCCATTCACCATTTCTCTTGGTATAGAACAGGGAGTATATTCTTCTGGTTATTATCATAAAGAAGGTAAAAATACTTATCCAAGGGTGGATAGTAAAGTAACCCTTTCTCAATATGACTTAATAGTGTACTACACAGATTTTAAATATAATTTGTTTGGGTATAATGTTAAAAAGCCAAAAAAATGGCTGAAAAAAAATGAAGAAAAACCTTACCTTCTCGTTAGCAGGTTTCACCCTTTTATAGGGGCAGAATTACGCAGTATCAATAAAACATTTGAGCAGGATTATCCAGAGGGCAGTGAAATCGCAACTTACCTGTTTAATATTCCTGGCACAGTTTATTATCACGCTAACAACCGCAAACATTTTTCAATGAGGGCCGGATTTGACTGGGTGTTTTATGACGGCGAAAAGAGAAGATTTATACTAACTTTTATGTACAAATTTGCGTTTAAGGAGGCAGGGTACTTTCGCTATCACTTTGAAAAACCAAGCCGGGGTATTGATTTTTATTATCAAACTACTACAAGGGGCAATGGGTTTGCTATTAATGCAGGGATACCCATAAAATTATTTGAAATAAATAAAAAGTAAACAAGCAACAAAAAAGCCATGACTTATAATGCAAAAGAGAAGAAATATATTGTTGTCTGTTCTTTTCTTTAATTTTTTTTCTTTAACAGCAAAATCGCAGCCTGTAACTTCCCCAACACCAAGCAAAGCAGATACTTTAAAAATTAAAGAATACAAACCCGAAATATTTACCTCCGGGTTTATAGATGTAATGAATAATGGCCAGGTAAATGCATCTGCCCGTTTTATCCGTTTGTTTATTGGCGAGCCGGGTAAATTTGCCATCCCACTTTCTTTGTATGGCGGGGTAAGCAACAATAATTTTCAAAACCAAAATAGCGGCGGGCAATTATTAAAAAGTAACGATCATTTAGTTAACCAGTTTATTAATCCATTAAGTGGTTTAATAAATATTAGTATTGATGGGATAGCTTATTTTAAAAAAACGGAGAAGGTAACCAAAACTGGTTTGCTGTATCATGTTGGCGAAAGGGTTTTAACGGGTATAAAAATTGGGCAAATTACCAACTCACAAACGGGCAAGCCTGTAAACTTTGTAAACAGCTTTAGTACATTGGGTTTGTATTTTCAAACCGGGGCATGGGAACGCAACAATTCTAAAAACGTAGGTGTATTTTGGCTGGCGGCCCGTTATCATTTTACTTACACTAATACCAAACAAATTAAAGAGTTTTTACCCGATATTAAAACTAATGGAATTTATACAGGTTATTCAATTGGCTTTGGTGTAGAGATAAATAATGTGGTAAACATAAAAGCTATTTATTATAAGTACACAAAATCACCCGAAATAGAATATGGGTTACCTATTTACCAGTTTTCATTTAACTATGCATTGAATAAGAATTAATATCAAGTAGTTTCAAAAATTGTTTAAAGCTTATCATTTCATATGCTCCCAGCCCTGCGCCACCAACGCATGTTTATTTCCACCACGGGTAATAATATTTTTACCTTCGGCAGCTTCGGTAATATAGCCAATAATACTCAAGCCGTTGTTTGCATTTATTTTTTCGTAATCGGCCTGTGCTACAGTAAATAATAATTCATAATCTTCGCCGCCGCTTAATGCACAGGCTGTAGGGTCCAGTTCTAATTTATAAGCAAAGGCTTTACTGTCTTCGTTCAGCGGTAATTTATCTTCGTGCAACACACAGCCTACATTGCTTTGTTTACAAATGTGCAGCAGCTCGCTGCTAAGGCCATCGCTAATGTCCATCATGCTGGTAGGCATAATATTTTGTGCGGTAAAATATTCAATCACATCTTTTCTTGCTTCGGGTTTTAAAAGGCGGCCAACTATATAAGCCTGGTTTTCTAAATCGGGTTGTGCGCCGGTGGTTTCAAAAATTTTTCTTTCTCTTTCTAAAATAGTTAAGCCTAAAAATGCGCCACCTAAATCGCCGCTTACACAAATTAAATCGTTCACTTTGGCGCCACTCCTGGTAACATAACTGTCTGGGGCAACCTCTCCAATGGCGGTAACGCTTATCACAAATCCCCGCTGGCTGGTGGTGGTATCGCCGCCCACTAAATCCACTTCGTATGCTGCGCAGGCTGCATACACACCTTCGTAAAATTCATCCAAAGCTTCTACACTAAATTTATTGCTGATGCCAATGCTGATAACAATTTGCGTAGGCGTAGCATTCATGGCATAAATATCACTCACATTTACCACTACACTTTTATAACCCAAATGTTTTAGAGGTGTATAACTTAAATCAAAATGAATACCTTCTAACAAAAGATCGGTGCTGATAACTGTTTGCCTGCCAAAATGATCTATCACCGCTCCATCATCTCCCACACTTAAAATGGTAGAAGCATTTTTTGTTTCATTGTTTTGGGTAAGATGATCGATTAAACCAAATTCGCCAAGGGATGATATTTCTGTTCTTTCTTCCATAAATACTGATTTTAGATTTTAGATTGACGATTGTAGATTTCTTTCAATTTGTTATCAGTTTATTTTTAAAAACTACTTTAGGCTTTGTTGAAAAAATTTCTTTCAATTGCAGCTAACAAAATCTAAAATCGACAATCTAAAATCGTAAATTAATCTGCCGATTTTAGATTTTTTTTAATTTGCTATTGTTTTCTTTTTCGGCAGACATGTTTTTTAATGTTGTATTGATTGAAGTAACAATAATAGAAAGTAATTCGTTTGCTTCAGTGTATAGTGTTCTTAATTCTATTTTAAAATTGTCATTAAACTCTGCCAATAACTCATAAAAGTGCATTGTTTCATCCAACTCCTCTTCAGCAATTCTTAACTTATTTATAAAGTCTGCTTTTGATTTACCTCTGCATGCAGCCCGGTAATTTGCAGACGCAGAACTGGAACATCTTACAATTTGACCGATATAAGTTTTGTTTACAACATTATAAGGAAGTTTCAGGCACAGCTTTGCTGTGTTTACCGCTAAAGCTTTTAAACGCTTCATTATTTCAAATTTATCAACAGCCATTGAGGATTGTAGATTTTAGATTGGCGATTTAAGATTTAACTTTTGTATTATGTTGTCTTATTTATTAAACCATCTATAATTTTATTCTTACAAAATTTAAAAGAAACTTTAAATTTAAAAAAATCTAAAATCTAAAATCTAAAATCGGCAATCTACAATTGCCCCCTTCCGTTAATTATCTCCAGCAATTCCTCATGTATCAAACCATTTGTTGCAACTATTTGATGTTGATAAGGTGAGTATTTTTCACCGTTCATATCAGTAACTCTTCCTCCGGCTTCCTGTACTATTAAAAAACCTGCGGCACTATCCCATGCCGAAAGTTTGTGTTCGTAAAACCCATCAAACCTTCCGGCGGCCACCCAGCATAAATCTATTGCGGCACTGCCCAGCCTGCGTACCGGCACGCCTTTGCGGATTAATTTTTCAAACACTTGTAAAGGCCCGTTGGGTGCATCTAAATAAGTGTAAGGAAAACCGGTAACTAAACAACTATTAATAACTTCCGATTTATTACCCACTTTAATTTTTTTATCATTTAATGTGGCGCCTAAACCTTTTTCTGCAAAAAATAGTTCATTTAAAAGCGGGGCATACACTGCACCCATTATCATTTCACCATTTTTTTCTACCCCAATACTTACACAACAAATAGGAATACCGTTGGCAAAATTAATGGTGCCGTCAATAGGGTCGATGATCCATTTATATTCGCTGTTGGTAATAATTTCACCAGTTTCTTCACTTAAAATAAAATGATCGGGAAAGTTTTTTTGTATGATATCGATGATAGCTTTTTCGGCTGCATGATCTGCTTCGGTAACCGGGTTGTTTATCCCTTCTTTATTGGTAATAGTAAATGCGCCATTAAAAAAACGTTGTAATTCTTTTCCGCCTGCATTTACTGCTTCCAACAATATTTTTTTTATCATGCCGCAAAGATAAAGTTCGATTTTGGATTTATGATTTTAGATTTGGGTATAAAAATCAATCATACATCGAATGTAACAGGTTTTATTCACCATTGACCTTTCCCCATTCACCATTCCCCCGTTGCATTTTGAATAATGGAATAAAAAATCGTATTTCGCAGATAATAATTTACCCCAATTGCAATTATCAGTCATCATAGTAAACTTTAATGTAAAATACTTTTTGGAGCAATGCCTTTATTCGGTAATGCAGGCCTGTAAAAATATAACAGCAGAAATTATTGTGGTAGATAATAACTCGGCCGACGGCAGCAAAGAGTTTTTACCATCAAAATTCCCTTTAGTAAAATTTAGGTGGAACAATGAAAATACCGGTTTTGCAAAAGCAAATAACCAGGCACTGGCCATGGCCACAGGCGAGTACATTCTTTTTTTAAACCCCGATACTATTGTGCCGGAAGATTGTTTTGAAAAATGTATTCAATTTTTTCAATTGCATCGCCAGGCTGGTGCAGTAGGTATACGCATGATTGATGGTGCCGGTAAATTTTTAAAAGAAAGCAAAAGGGCATTTCCATCGCCGTTAACTTCTTTATATAAATTATCGGGGCTTACTAAAATGTTTCCGAAATCTAAAACATTTTCAAGGTATCACCTGGGCCATTTATCCGAACACGAGAACCACGAAGTGGATGTACTTGCCGGAGCTTTTATGATGATACCCAAAAAAATTTTAGACCAAACCGGAAGCTTTGATGAAACCTTTTTTATGTATGGCGAAGATGTGGACCTGAGTTACCGCATACAAAAGGCGGGCTATAAAAATTATTATTTTGCCGAAAGTACCATTATACATTTTAAGGGAGAAAGCACTAAAAAAGGCAGCTTAAATTACGTAAGGCTTTTTTACAATGCCATGAGTTTGTTTGTAAAAAAACATTACAGTGGCAGCCGTGCCGGTATTTTTAATTTTTTAATTCAAACCGGTATTTTTTTGCGGGCAACCCTTACTGTTGCTGGAAAATTTTTGCAAAAAATTGGTTTGCCTTTGCTGGATGCTGCCATTATTTTTATGAGCTTTTGGTTTATTAAATATTTGTGGAGCAACTTTATCCGTAAAGAAATAAATTATTCACCCAACATGCTCATCATTGCATTCCCGGTGTTTACGGTTATTTTTTTAATTGCTTCTTACTATTCAGGTTTGTACGATAAAGGATATAAGCAATCGCAGCTTAACCGATCCACTACCATATCGGCATTGGTTTTATTAAGCTGCTATGCATTGCTGCCGGAAAGCGTGCGTTTTTCAAGAGGCATTTTGGTATTTGGTATTGTACTGGCATTTATAGTGATGAGTTTGCTGCGGCGTTTGTTTATGCATTGGAATTTAATGAACAGGATTGAAGAAGATAATGGCTACCGGCAAACTATAATTGTTGCGGGAGAACCCGATTTTAAAAGTATAACAGCTATAATGCATACAGCAGGTATGACGGAAAAAGTTTTAGGAAGAGTAGCTGATAAAGCGGTTGCAGCTGCGGGGGCATTGGGCAGTATTCAACAGGTTAACCATCTTGTTAAAATGTATCCCGTTAAAGAAATAATTTTTTGCAATGATATTTTAACGTTTAAAGAAATTATAAAAACGATTCAAACATTACCAGCGGGAGTGTTTAATAAATTTCATGCCGCAGGCAGCAGCAGCATTGTAGGCAGCGATAATAAAGACTGGAGTGGTAAATATGTAAGCAGTGATAATAAATACACAATCGACAATCCTGTAAACAAAAGAAATAAAAACTTGCTGGATGTTGTTATCGCCCTTGTTTTTTTACTCAGCTTTCCGGTGCATTTAATAACACAAAAACACCCGTTGCTTTTTTTTAAAAATGTTTTTGCTGTTTTATGGCGCAAAAAAACATGGGTAGGATATGCTGTGGGCAAAGATAATTTACCATTGTTAAAAAAAGGCGTACTCACCTCTACCACATTACCCGCAGCAATGAATGATTTGCCTGCAGAAAGTTTATTACTGTCGGACGAGTGGTATGCTACTTACTATTCTGCTGCAACGGATATTAAAAAAATAATAAGGGGGTATAAATATTTGTGGTACTGACGGTAAGTATTTTATTATAATGCTTCAGCAAAATCCTGCAGTATTTTTTTATAAGCGTACTGGTCTGGTTCAAGTTTTTTGAAATTAAAATTTTCCAGTTTTTGCAAGGCTTCCTGTAAAGAAAAATTTTGTTGAGGGCAGGAGTAAAACAATTGCTGCTCCATTAAATAATCTGCCAGGTATTGCTGTTCTGTTTGCCCCGGTGTGGGTACCAGCAGGGCTTTTTGCTGCAGCTTTATTAAATCCATTACTGTAGTGTAACCGCTTCGTGCTATAACAATTGCTGATTGCAAAATTGCATTGTTTAATGCGGCTGCCGAAAGGTGGTTGGCAACAGCAATATTATTTTGTGTATCAAAAACAAAATCATCAGCAACATCTTGTTGTGGTAATCCTTTAACCATTGCCACTTTGTCGGGGTACGATTTTATTTGCTGCAGCAATAAGTTTTCAAAAAGCGTTCGCTGAGGTTCGGGGCCCGAGAGTACAATTAAAAGATCATATTTTTGTTCAACCATTTTTTTTTCAAACCTTGATAAGGGACCTAAATATTTTACGGGGCTTTGTGGCATTTTTTTAGGATGCGATAATTGACCGGCAATATTGGTTGCTGCTGCACTGTCGGGCACCCAGCAGGCGTTAAACTTATTTATAAAAAAATAATGAATTTTTTGGGCCAGCTCATCCGAAAAACGTGACCTGGTTTTTATGGTTAACTGGTGGGTTATATAAATGCATGCAATAGAATTATGGTACAATCCCATTCGGTTATCACTAATAACGGCGGAAATATTTTCTTGTTTTATTATTTTTTTTAACCAGCGGTGCTCAGCATAAATGCGATTGAAAATTTTTGGTATTTGTACCAGTAATTTCAGCGGCAGCCAAAAAGCAGTATTGCTATAGTGTACATTGTAACCGGGTAAATGCAAAAATTGCAGGTTAGGAAACTCCTTTTTTAGTAAAATTTTATTTTTGCCGTCTGCAGCTATTACCACGTCTAAATTGAGGTGCAGCAACTCGTAAATAATTGGAATACAACGGGTGGCGTGGCCCAGCCCCCAGTCTAATGGTGCTACCAAAACCCTTTTATTAACCTGCCCCCTGTTAAATTTTTCAAATTTCATTTTAAGAAAACAATAAATTATTGTGAATTTAGTTTAACTTGGGTAATCTAACACAATGCAAAAGCTATTTAAAATAACATTATTGCTTACGTTGGTAGTTAGTTTGGCTATTACGGGGTGTTCTTCTGCAAAGAAATCACAATGTAGTTGTCCAAACAAAGCGGGAATGGTAGGATATTAGGATGTAAGCAGTTTTGTAAGAACCCCCAATTTCAATATGAATAACTCTAACCGGGATTTACTTGTACTGTTCAACCAGGAGCTCATGTCTCCGCAGGCAATTGAGCATGAAGTAGGATTGCTTCATGAAATTTTGTACACGGTTGAATGCATCGACAACATTATTACAGCCCACGAAGTAATGGATGTAAACAAATACAAAATTTTAAACGCTCCACAACAACTTAAAGTAATTTTACGCCAACGGGAGTTAAAGCCTTTTGTGTTTTTAAACTGTAAAAATTAATTTACTGTAAAGCACTCAGTGCATTTTTTAACTGCTCCAGCATTTCATCAATCTCTTCGGTTTTACAAGTACCTACACTTAGCCGGTACCAGCTGCTTTTTTTGCTGGCGCCAAATGCATAAAAAGGAACGATAGCAATTTTTGCTACATTCAAAATATAAGCAGTTACATCATTTTGTTCTTCCAAAATTTTTCCTTCAGCCGTTTTTTTACCTGTTAAATTTATTTGTACCGTAAGATAAATAGCCGCTTGCGGTGCAACAGCATCTACAGTAAATCCATCTTTTTTTAACTGGATAAAACCATTGTAAATGCGGCGCAGCCTTTCTTCAATAGCCTCATTAAATTTTTTGGTATAGGTATTTACATTTTCAGTTTGCCCCAAATAATTAGCCAATGCTTTTTGTTCGGCCATTGGCGCCCATGCCCCCACGTGACTGTTAATGGCTTTCATTTTATTTATTACATGCGCAGGCCCTAAACTCCAGCCCACTCTTACACCCGTGGCAGCAAATGCTTTGCTTATTCCATCAATAAAAACGGTGTAAGCTTTCATTTTTGGGTTTAAAGAAACCGGGTTGTAATGTTGGGTATCACCAAAAGTTAAGGTCCAGTATATTTGATCGTACAACAGGTATAATTTTTTTTCACCGGCGCCACGTTGTTCATTTTCTGCAATTACTAAATCGCAAATTGCCGAAAGTTCTTTTTTAGTAAAAGTGGTACCTGTTGGGTTTAGGGGTGAGCAAACTGCCAGTAATGCAGCGCCTTTAAGGTGTGGTTTTATTTCCTGGGCAGTTGGCATAAAATTATTTTCCAGCCTGGTTTCAATCATTACATGTTCTGCTTCAGTAAAATGTACATAGTGGTTATTATTCCAGCTGGGTACCGGGTAAATTACTTTGTCGCCTTTATCAACAATGGCCCTAAAGGCAGCGTAAATAAGCGGCCTGCCACCTGCAGCAATTAAAATTTCGTTGCTGCTATAATCAATACCTTCTCTGTAATTAATAAATTTGGCTACAGCATCCCGCAATTCTAAAATACCATCTGCAGGCGGGTAATTGGTGTAATTATTTTTATAGGCGTTGATGATCTCATTTTCTAACTCTTGAGGTATGGGAAAAACAGCTGAATCAAAATCACCCACTGTATAGTTATAAATTTTATCACCCTGTTTTATTTTTTCTTTTATTTCGGCGCCAAGGCTTACTATTTCTGATCCTATTAAAGTTTTGGCAAGGCGGCTTAAATTTTCTTCACTCATAAACATCTTTTAGTAAAAGCAAAAGTAAATTTTAAAGATGGGTAAAACAAAAACCTGTTGAAAGTTAATCAACAGGTTTTACATTAATAAAATAAATTTTTATTCAACAGGTTTATAATCTTTAAAAATTTTCATGGGAGTGGCTTCGGCTAATTTTTGATAAGCCATCCATTTAGTAGTGAAAAAGGTATTAGCTTTTTGTATGGCTTCTGCCACCAGCACTTCGGCAATTTCTACCTGGTTTAATTCTTGCGCCGCAGGTATTTTATTTTTGCCTAAAACTTCGCCTCTTGCTGCCTGCATTTTATCGATAACTGTTAATTGATAAACGGTGCCATAGCCCTGCTTTTCCTGCGGTTTACCAAAAATAAAATAGCGGATATTTTTTATGGAGTCTGTCATGGCTTTACCCATTTTACGCAAGCTGTCTGCTTCCTTGCCTTCTGTATTTTTTAACTGGCTTTCAATTTTAGCAATTGTTTCTTCTGCATCCGCTAACCTGTCGGTAACTTCTGTAAGTTTAATGCTGCTTTTTTCCAGGCGTTTCATCATGGTAATTTTTGCGTCGTATACATTTTTATCGTTGGGTACATTGGGGTCGGCATTTACAGTAATCATATTGGAGTCAGTTGCCTTGCCTAAATTGACAACCAATTTATATGTTCCCGGATACACAGGCATTCCAAAACTTACCGGCTCTGGCGCATTGGGTTTTGGTTTGGCCGAACCGGGCTGCCTTATGCCTTTTGTTTCGTACCGCCAGTAATTTCTGTTGAAGCCACTGTCTGCTTTCACCTTCATCGTTCTTATTAATTCGTTTGCGCTGTTGTAAATTTTTACCATGGCAGAATCGTTGCCTGCTTTTTTTGAAGTGTCTGTTTTTTCTTTTACCGTGTTTACAAAAAAAGAATAAGCAGCACCTCGGCCGCGGTTTTGTCCCTCATACAAACCCCAGGTACTCCACTCGTAACCCGGGGCTGGTTTATAATTGGCCTGGTATGCTGCTGGTGATTCAAAAACTGTAATGGGTTTAGTAAAAGTTGCGCCGTTGCCGGCAGCAGCTTTTCTTAGTGGCCTTATATCATCTATTATGTATAAGGCTCTTCCAAAAGTGGCAATACATAAATCTGCCTCACGTTCCTGTATGGCTAAATCGTAAGTGGATACAGATGGGTAGCCGTTTTTCCATTGCTGAAAACTGGTGCCATTATCAAAACTTACCCAAAGCCCCTGCTCTGTTCCGGCAAAAATTAAATTGGGTTCCGCCGGGTCCTGTATCATACACAAAGCATAACCTTTTACTTTGTTTTCATCTACCATACGCTCCCACGATTGTCCGTAATTTTTTGTACGAAAAATATATGGTTTAAAATCGCCACGGCGGTAATCGTTACAAACCACAAAAGCTTCGCCGGCATTATAGCGGCTTGCTGTAATTTGAGGTATCCATGCACCCAATGGCATACCTGGTATTTTTCCCCTGAAGTTGGTCCAGGTTTTTCCACCATCTTTGGTAAGCTGCACATTGCCATCATCGGTACCTGCCCAAATTATTTTATTATCTTTTGCAGAAGGCGCAATGCATAATATGGTATTATAATTTTCGGCACCGGTAATATCAACACTAAGGCCACCATTATTTTCCTGGTTTTGCTGTTGTTTATTATCTGTTGTTAAATCGGGCGAAATGGTTTGCCAGCTTAAACCCTTATCGGTGCTTTTGTGTAAAAACTGGCTGGCATAATAAATTGTTTTTGCTTCCAGCGGATCTTGTGCAAAAGCTGCATTCCAGTTAAAACGCAAATAAGTTTTTGCATCGGGTGTTGGCGGTTTAATCCGCATCTCTTCTCCGGTAACAATATTTCCTTTTTGTAATTCGCCTTCCTGGCTCATGGAATAAATCCAATCGTTATTTTCCGGGTCGGGCGAAGCATCAAAGCCATCGCCGCCAGATAAACTGCTCCAGTAAAAATTTCTGATGCCGGCGTTGGTCCACGAGTAGGCTGGCCCGTGCCAGCTGCCATTATCCTGCATGCCGCCCATTACATTGTACGGAATTTTATTATCTACATTAATATGATAAAACTGGCCAACAGGAATTTGCTCACTAAAAATCCAGTTTCTTCCCCTGTCCCGACTAATGCCGATACCGCCATCATTACCATCAATTATAAAATTAGGATCGTTGGGATGTATCCAAAAAGCATGATGATCGGGATGAATACCGTTGTATGGAATTACAGTGCTAAAAGTTTTTCCGCCATCTTCGCTCATACTTATTATTTGGGTGATATTGTATAAACGGTTTTCATTTTTGGGATCTACTTTTATATCCTGAAAATAGAAAGCCCGGTTAGTAACATCTGTTTTGTTGCTGTTAACCAGCTCCCATTTAAAACCACCATCATCCGTTTTATATAATCCATTTTTTGTGGCCTCTACCATGGCATAAATTCTTTTGGGTTCGCTGTTACTTATGGTTAAACCAATGCGGCCAAAATTGCCGTCGGGTAAACCTTCTTCCTTACCCAATTTTTTCCACGATTTTCCGGCATCATAGGTAATGTATAAACCGCTGCCCGGTCCGCCACTGTAAAAACTGTAAGGCGTGCGGCGGTGCTGCCACATGGCTGCAATAAGTTTGTTGGGATTTGTTGGATCAATGATCAGATCGGCACAACCACTGGTATCGTTGGTATGTAAAATTAAATTCCAGCTGTCGCCACCATCAATGGTTTTGTAAACACCACGTTCCGGATGCTCTGCATATGGATTGCCAATGGCTGCTGCATAAATTATATTGGGGTTTAAAGGATCAATAATAATACGGTGTATATTCTTTGTTTTTTCAAGTCCCATCATTTTCCAATTTTTTCCCCCGTCTAAACTTTTATAAATACCCCCGCCAATATTTATGGAGTTACGTGGATTACCCTCGCCGGTGCCCACCCATAAAACCGATGGGTTAGTTTGCTGCACGGCTACCGCACCAATATTTAAAATGGGTTGTTCATCAAAAATGGGTTCCCATTTTGCACCGCTGTTTTCAGTTTTCCAAACACCGCCGCTTGCTGTACCTAAATAAATAATGTTAGGATTGGTATAAACAGCATCAATAGAAGTTACACGTCCACTCATGCCGGCGGGGCCAATACTTCGGGCCTTTAAATTTTTAAACTGTGTAAGCGCAATTTTTTGAGCAAAAACTACTGTGCAAAAAAGAGATAATAAAGCCAGTGTGCATAATGATTTTGATAGTTTCATTCATTTTAGTTTTGAACAATGAAGGTGCAAAAAAATTACGGCTATTTCAAAAGAATTATGCAGGCGGAAATATTTATAGTGTACCTGTTCGAAATAGTACAATGAAAAAGACCTCAAATTTTATTGAGGTCAATAATTTTACAAACAAACAGAAATAAGCTAAGCCTTTTGTGCTTTTAAAAACGCTTAAAAAAATGATTATTTATTTTATTATTTGTCTGCCGCTTTTTCAAAATCAAGAATTACTGAATTAATGCAATACCGTAAACCTGTAGGTGGAGGACCATCTTCAAACACATGGCCTAAATGGCTTTTGCAACGGCCGCAGGTTACTTCGGTTCTTTTCATACCGTGAGAATTGTCGGGGGTATAAATAATACTTCCTTTATTGATGGGCTCAAAAAAACTTGGCCACCCACAGCTGCTGTTAAACTTGCCATTACTTTTAAAAAGAGGATTGCCACAGGCAGCGCAATTATAGGTACCCACTTCTTTATGATCGTTATACTTTCCGGTAAAGGCCCGTTCGGTACCTTTTTCCCTGGCAATATCATATACTTCTTTAGAGAGAATTTTTTTCCATTCTTCATTACCAATGGTTACTTCCGAACTGTCGGTAGTAGAATAAACAGGGTTATTTTTTTTTGTATCAGGCATAATGGTTGTTTTTTTTTCTGCAGTATTATTACAAGCAAAAAGTAAAAATAAAAGAAACACTAAAGGGGAGAATATTAATTTCATTACTATACTAACAAAGTTGCGGTTAAAAAGGTTCTAAATATACGAAACATGCTGGCGCTAAGTTTTTAAACAGTTTCTTACAAATGTTAAGGGATATTTAAAGTTGGTATATTATATTTGCTATCTTCACAAGTACAGCAAATAACTATGTTTAATTTAATATTATTCGGCCCGCCGGGCAGTGGTAAAGGAACGCAGAGTGAAAAATTAATTGCCAGGTACGGGCTAAAACACCTGAGTACAGGCGATTTGTTACGCAGTGAAATTGCCAACCAAACTCCGTTGGGTGTAGAAGCAAAAAAAATTATGGACAAAGGTCAGTTGGTACCTGATGAAGTGGTGATAGGCATGATCAGTTCTGCACTGGATGCCAATACCGAAGCCAAAGGTTTTTTATTTGATGGTTTTCCACGTACGCCGGCACAGGCAGAGGCACTGGATAAATTACTGGAACTTAAAAAAACCTGTATTGCCATAATGCTGGCATTAAATGTAAGCGAAGAAGAGTTGGTGAAGCGATTAATGAAACGTGGCGAAACCAGTGGCAGAAGCGATGATACCAACGAAAGTGTTATAAGGGCCAGGATAAACGAGTACCGCAACAAAACAGAAGTAGTGGCAGATTACTATCATAATTTTGATAAAGTAGTAATGGTAAAAGGCGAAGGAACTGTAGATGAAATTTTTAAAAGTTTATGTACTGAAATTGACACCAGGCAATAATTGGGGGTGAAATTTATTATTTAAAGCATGCGCTACCCGGCGGATGCTTTTTTAATTTAAATTGTGCAGCTAAACTATCTTTATGGATGCACTTAAATTAGATTTTATACAGCATAAATTTATACCACTTATCAGCCAGCTGCCCGCTAACGCCACGGGCAAGTGGGGCAAAATGAATGCCCAGCAAATGGTGGAACACACCACGGCATTTTTTAAAGTATCTACCGGCAAATTACAATTTGCACTGGTTACACCAGAAGAGCAATTACCTGCTTACAAAGCTTTTTTATTTAGCGATAAAGAATTTAGAGAAAATACCAAAGCCCCTTCAACGGTGTTGGGAGAAGACCCATTACCCCTGCGCTGTAATGATATGCAGCAGGCTATTGCTGTTTTACAAAACAGCATAGATGAGTTTGTACATTATTTTGCACCCGACGCCAATAAAAAAACTTTACATCCCGTTTTTGGCCAACTGAATTTTGAGGAGTGGGTATTGCTGCACTATAAACATGTGGTGCACCATGGTAAGCAGTTTGGGGTGGTGTAAAAATTATATTTAGTAAAAAGTAAGAGACTTTTAAGTGCACCTAAAAAAATAACAATCAGTGCTTTATATATTGTTTGTAACATTTGTGTTACAAACAATATATAAATTTCCACTAAACTCAATATAGTATTAAATATGAAAGATTTAACTATTTCCGCAGTGGACAGACAAAATATACTAAACAACAGGTATGCTATTGAAAAAATGCAAGAGTATTTGGGTTTAAGTGGAATGCTATTTAACAATGAATATAAATTTACCATTCAACAAGCAACAGAATTTTATGCAATTGACAGAATGACTATTAACAGATACCTGAATCAGTTTGAGGAAGAATTAAAACATAATGGATATGAAGTTTTAAAAGGTAAAAATTTAAAAGCGTTTAAAGAACAATTTGAACATTTATTGGAAGAAGGATTAAAAGCTCCACAATTAGCAGTGTTAAATTTCAGGGCATTTATTAACCTTGGAATGCTATTGGCAGAAAGCGAAAAAGCGAAAGCCTTAAGAAGTAAAATATTGGATATTGTAATTGATACATTAAACAGCAAACTCGGTGGTTCAACAAAATATGTCAATCAGCGTGACGAAGATTTTTTAATATCAATTTTAAAAGAACCAGAGTACAGAAAGTATTTTACCAATGCTTTAAATAAGTATGTAGCGATGGGCAATTTTAAATACGCATTTTTTACTGATAAAATTTATCAATCAATCTTTAAAGAAAATGCGAAGGAGTACAAAAAAATTCTTTCCTTAGAAGAACATGATAATTTAAGGGGTACAATGTATGCAGAAGTATTAAAAACAATAGCATCATTTGAAGCCGGCATTGCTTATGAATTAGAAAAAAAATCAAATGACTTTAATAGGAAATTAACACAAAGTGAAGCAGAACATTTATTTGACCAATTTGCAGTTCACCCTTCACATGGGCCTCATATTGACGATGCCAGAATAAAAATGGCATCCAGAGATTATGGATTTAGGAATATTTTGCATGAAAAAATAGCGGCTTATTTACAAGGTATTCCACAATCCGACTATGATAGCTTTGTTGGCGAAAAAAGTAAAACACTTGAAGAAAGAATTGAAGAAACCAAAGATGTTTTTATAAGATTGAAAAACAGATAATATGGATTATAAATATTTTAATACTTTATATGCCATTAAAACACATGATAAAATAATTGAAACTTCAGGTGGCTTACATGGAATAAAAAATATTGGAGATTTAGAAAGCCCGTTAGAGCATATTAAAAATGATGATTATTACCCTGACATTGAAAACAAAGTAACCCATCTGTTTTTTGCAATAAATAAAAACCATTCTTTTAATGATGGAAATAAAAGATCTTCTATAGCTCTTTCAGCATTTTTTCTTGAGCTTAATGGGTATGATTTTGTAGTGGTTAAGTTTATTATAGAAATGGAAAATATTGCAGTACACGTTGCCGATAACCGGATAGATAAAGATTTACTTTTTGAAATTATTACTTCTTTAATTTACGAAGAAGATTATTCAGAAGAACTGAAACTTAAAATTATCGCATCACTTTCTTAATGATTTTTAAAAATGAATAAATTAGGCAACTACATTACCGGCAACTGGATTACCGGCGATGGCGACGGACAACTTTTATACAATGCCGTTACTGCAGAAATAATAGGCGCAGCAAGCACAACCGGGTTAGATTTTAAATCAGTTACTGATTATGCAAGAACCGTGGGCAACCCCGCTTTACGTAAAATGACTTTTCAAGCACGGGGAAACATGCTGAAAGCTTTAGCATTGCATTTAAGAAACCATCTTGATAAATTTTATGCTATCAGTTATCAGAGCGGCGCCACCAAAGCCGATAGCTGGGTGGATATAGAAGGCGGTATCGGTAATCTTTTTGCCAATGCCTCTTTAAGAAGAAAATTTCCGGATGAAGTTTTTTGCATTGATGGCGAAAGCCATAATCTTAGTAAGCACAATACTTTTATGGGCACTCATATACTTACTCCAAAAGAAGGTGTGGCCATACATATCAATGCATTTAATTTTCCGGTATGGGGCATGCTGGAAAAAATTGCGGTGAATTTATTAGCCGGTATGCCATGTATTGTAAAACCGGCTACGGTTACCAGTTATTTAACCGAAGCAGTAGTTAAAGAAATAATTTCCAGTAAAGTTTTGCCTGAAGGAAGTTTACAATTACTCTGCGGCAGTGCCGGCGATTTGTTAGATCAGGTAACCAGCCAGGATGTGGTAACTTTTACCGGCAGTGCAAAAACCGGGTTGATGCTAAAATCTAATCCAAATATTTTACGGGAGTCGGTACCGTTTACCATGGAAGCAGACAGTTTAAATTGTATTGTGCTTGGAGAAGATGCGGTGCCGGGCACAGCAGAATGGGAAATTTTTGTAAAGGAAGTAAGAAGAGAAATGACTTTAAAAGCCGGGCAAAGATGCACGGGCATCCGCAGAATATTTGTGCCTGAAAATAAAATGGAAGATATGTGGAAAGCCATTGCCACCGCATTAGCACAAACTACCATTGGCAATCCGCTAAACGAAAAAGTAAGAATGGGTTCTTTAGCAGGAGAAACGCAGCGTAAAGAAGTGAGAGAGCAGGTACAAAAATTATTGGCTTCTTCACAAATAGTTTATGGCAGTTTAGATAGTGTGGAAGTTATAGATGCCAATGCGGATAAAGGCGCTTTTATTTCTCCCATTTTATTAATGAATGATAAACCATTTGCCGCAACTGCAGCGCACGATGTAGAAGCATTTGGCCCTGTAAGTACCATTATGCCGTATAAAAATATTGATGAGGCCATTGCCTTAAGTAAATTAGGTAAAGGGAGTTTAGTTACTACAATAGTTACTGCTGATTATGGCATTGCAAAAAAATATGTGGTGGGTGCAGCATCGCATCATGGAAGAATTTTAGTGTTGAATAATGAATGCGCCAAAGAAAGCACCGGCCACGGCTCACCGTTGCCGTTATTAGTGCATGGTGGCCCGGGCCGGGCCGGTGGTGGCGAAGAAATGGGTGGCATACGTGGCGTAAAACATTATTTGCAGCGCACGGCATTGCAGGGTTCGCCAACAACCATTACGGCCATCACCAATGTATATCAGCCTAATGCAAAAGGAAAAGATGCCGGCAAACATCCTTTTAAAAAATATTTTGAAGAGCTGCAAATTGGGGATCAAATCATTACTGAAAAAAGAATCATCACCAGTGAAGACATTGATAAGTTTGCCGATTTAAGCGGCGATCATTTTTATGCCCATATAAAAACAACCAATTTTACAGGAACTATGTTTGAGCAACAGGTGGCACATGGTTATTTTATTATGAGCATTGCTGCCGGATTATTTGTAGACAGTTACGAAAAAAATCCGGTGCTGTTAAATTATGGTATTGATGAATTGCGTTTTACCAAACCCGTTTACCCCGGAGCAGAAGTATGCATCCGCTTTACCTGTAAAGAAAAATTACCCAACGATAAAAGAGTAATTGAAAAGCCTGAAGATTTTAAACGTGGCGATGATATTGAAAAAGGAATTGTAAAATGGCTGGTGGAGTTTTTTGATGAAAGCGATGAAATTACCGGAGTGGCAACAATATTAACTATGGTAGCTTTAAAAGAAAAATAAAGTGCGCAAAAAAATTAAAAAAATAAAAAGAGGTTGCTGATTAAAGCAACCTCTTTTTTATGGAACGATACCTTTGGTTTATTTAATCAACATCCCAAAACAGGCGTGATGTAAATACATTAATAGTACCCTGTGCATTAACATTTGCTCCATTGCTTGCCAATTCGCTGGCCGGATAAAATAACCGAACAGGTAATGGCTGGCCTACCGGCGCACCTGCAGATGAAGGAATAGCAGGGAAGTTTGTTCTGCGAAACTCTGACCAGGCTTCAAAGCCACTAAAGTTGGTAAGCGCTATCCATTTTTGAAACCAAATCGCTTTTAATTTATCAGGCGATGCATTCCAGTCGGATAAGTCTTTACCGTTTACTAAAATGGTTGTTGCTGCGTTAGCCATAGTACCGGTAACACGGAAAGATTCTTTAACACCCTGCTCGTAATAAAACTGTGCAGTGCCGGTTAAGTTTACAGCAGCACCATACAATTGTTTTGCTTCTGCAAGATTAAAGAAAGATTCTGAAGCCAGCATCAGGTACACATCTTTATTAAATTGATTTTTAATAATGAATGATGGCCCGATATAAGAAGTGTTTTGTGCCAGAAAACCAGAGGTAGCACCAAATGGAACACCAACATAATTACTTACTTTTTCAAGCTGCCTGCTTACACCTGGATTATTAGGATCTTCTCCACCCCTTGCATATGCTAAACGCTTTAAACGGAAAGTATCATCCAAAGCAATTAAACTGTTTAATAAAAAAGTAGTTGGCCTTGGGAAACGGGCCAATGCCTGTACAGCACCAGTTGCATTATAACCCCAGTTATTATATATAGGATTGGTTTGCCCGGCACTGGCAACATAACCAGGGTTCGACCTTACATCCTGGCCGATTGCTAAAAACCCTTCGGTAGTTGCAGCAGCTTTATTTATTTCTGCAATGATGTATGCACTGCGGCCAGCAACCCTGTTTTGACGGGTAAGTATTCTTAATTTTAAAGAGTTTGCAAAACGAACCCAGTTAGTAATATTTCCTTTAAAAACAATATCAGCTGCTCCATAAGTACCAGTAAAAGCATTTGCTTTTAAATCGGTGATAGCTCCATCCAGTAAAACTATCAAACTATCATAAATAGCTTTTTGATCGTCAAACTTAGGTGCAATAGAACCTAAGCCTTTGAAAGCATCAGAGTATGGAGCATTACCGTATGCATCTACAATCATTTGAAAGATATAAGCTTTCATTACTTTAGCAGGACCTTTAAATTCCCGAATACCTCCAGCGTCTGAATTATCAATTACGTATTGAAAATCTTCCGCTACATCATACCAGGTATCCCAAAAATTAAAATTGGTATTATTAAAATTGTAAGAAAACCTGGTAGCATCATAAATATATGTTGATGATTGCGTCCAGTGCCCACTCCAGTATTCACCGGTCTCGTTAGGGCCTAAAATGGCTGCGGTACGGTTTGCACCCGAGGTAAAAACAAAATCTGTAGTTGAGCTGGTTAGTGAATTCGGGTTTGCATTTATATCGAGGTACTTTTTGCTGCAGCTCACCAGCAAAATACCCGTTGCTAAAATGACTATTAATTTATTCAGTTTCATAATAATTTATTATTTAGAGATAATTATTTAAAATTCAGTCCAAGTGTAAAACCATATTGGCGTACCGGTGGTGTTTGGCTTGTTGTACTTATGCCCAATCCATTACCATTGGTAAAGCTGAATTCAGGATCGGTAAATTGATTTTTCTTATCAACAATAGTTAACAGGTTTCTGCCGTATAAACCCACAGTAACACCCGATAAAAATTTAGTTCTGTTAATAAGAGAAGTGGGTAAATTATAAGAAAGATTTACATCTCTTAATTTAATAAACCAAGCCGGTACCACAAAGTTTTCGGCAATTACCCTGTAATAAGTAACCCAATATTCGTACTCTGCTTCATTAACCGGTTTGTCGTTAGTAACAAACTTGCCACTACCATCATTATAAGAAGAGTTAGGAACAATAAAAGGTGCTCTTTGATCGGTCCATTTGCCCGAACCGGTAAAAGTCATTTGTCTTCCTAAATCGCTGTACATAACATGGCCACCGCGGTATTCCATATTAGCCGTTAAAGTAAATTCTTTGAACTTGAATTTTGTGCCTACACCCACCATGTGCGGCGGAGTGGTACGGCCAAAATTTTTCAGCGGTCCGTTATTAAGCGGATAACCCGTTGCTTTGTTTACTATAATACGGCCTAAAGAATCACGTACATAACCGATAGCTTTTAAAACAGGGAAAGACTGATCTTTAATTACAAATGCAGATGCATAGCTGAAACCCGCCTGTAAAAATTCATCAACACCCTGGTATAATTTAATTGCCTTATTGTTGTTATATGCATAACGTGCACTCATATCCCAACTAAAATTACGGCTCTTTAATATTTGAACTTTCAAGTCAGATTCAAAACCCCAGTTTTTAGTTTCGCCTACATTAATACGCAAAGTTCCAAAACCGGTTGTACGTGGGATAGTTACAGATACTACCTGCCCTTCACTTTTTTGAGTGTAGTAGGTAACATCTAAATTAACCCTGTTTTTAAATAGTTGAAATTCTCCACCAATTTCTGCAGTATAAACAAACTCAGGTTTTAAATTAGCGTCGGGTAATAAATTACCAACTGTAATGCCCGCAGTATTACCATACGGAAAACCAGGGCTATTAGGAAAAACCGGGTCAAGGCTTTGCGGATCAATATTATCATTACCATTTTTGTTGTAACCGGCACGTATTTTAGCATAGCCTAATACATTACTTTTTAAAGAAGGAAAGATGTCTGTAACAATTGCTGCAACATCAACACCGGGATAAAAATAAGAATATAAACTTGATGACCTGGTAGGCGAATAAAACTTTGAAGTAGCATCATATCTTCCAAAGGCATGCACAAAAACCATATCCTTCCAGCCTACCAATGCATCACCATAATAACCATACTTTCTAAACTGAGAATTATTCTCTCCGCCACCCAAATTACCCAGGCGATTATCAACATTGTAAAGGTCTGGTACCAAAACAGTATTTGAACTTAGCGATACAACTTTTGTTTTTCTGTCGTAAATACTAAAGCCTGCAATAGCACTTACTTTAAAATCTTCGTTAATGGTTTTGTTAGCCTGTAACTGTAATTCATTGTTGATAATATTTTCAGATCTGATGACATCTTCAACAGCACCTAAAAAGTCGGTACCTGCTCTTGTAATTCCCAAGCCATCTCCCTGGTCGATAGCGGGAGGTAAAAAGGCTTTATTTTTAGCCCAGTCGCTGTGAATAAATTTGCCTGTTGTACTTTTTTGTGTTCTGGAATTATTTAATGCACTTAATTTATTATACAAATTAAGCCATGATGTAAGTTTATACGTTGCATCTACCGTTCCGGTAATATTAGCATCCTGGTATTTGGTACGCTCATTGTCCAACCGGAAATAAGGGTTGGTAAAATAATCGTTGTACCAGGCATTAGGATTGGCAAATTTATTGTTGCGCCAGTCTCTAAAGGTTGATAAGGGAATATTACCCGCCTGATTAATAGATTCGTTGTAAAAATCAAAAGTAGTACGGTCGTAATTTGCCTGAATGTAAGAGGCATTAAAGCCTGTTTTTAACCTACCTGTTTCGGTGGTTGCTCCAACTCTTAAACCATTTCTTAAACTTTTATCTCCCGGAACAATACCATGCGTTAAATTATTTTCGTAAGATAAAAAGAAAGTGCTGGCATCGTTGCCACCGCTAACACTTGCCTGGTTGTTGACAGTGTAACCAATATCCCAGATTTTTTTTCTTTCATTTTTTAAATTACTGTAAGGCAGGTAAAGAGCACTGCCATCTTCTAATACACGGCCAGCCAGTCTTGTTGTACCATCAAAAGCATCACCAAACTGCTGGTTTTCGTAAGAGCGCCAGTTGTCTTTCATCCTGTCTAAATAATTAGGTTTCCATCCTGCGGTACCAAAACCTGCAGCATAGTGAGAGCCACTACCGTATTTTTCCTGGAATTCGGAAATGAAATTTATTTTTTCAACGTTGGTGGAGTGGTTGAAACTTACTCTTGCTTTTCCTTTAGTACCTTTTTTGGTAGTAATAATTAAAGCGCCGTTGACACCATCCGAACCATAAAGCGCTGCAGCTGCACCACCTTTTAATACCGATACATTATCAATATCATTTGGGTTAATAAGATTTAATATTGTGGAAGCGCCGCCTGGAGGCATGGGCAATCCATCAATAACAATCAATGCATCGTTGTTACCAGATAATGAACGGTAACCACGTAAAGTAATTTTTACTGCAGGATCTACCGAGTTGTTAACATTATACACGGCTAAGCCAGAAACTTTTCCGGCCAAACCTTGCGCTAATTGTGGCGAGCGGCCATTAGTTAATTCTTCGTTTGAAACTTTAGCTAAAGAATACCCTAATTCTTTTGGCCTTCTTCTAATACCAAGTGCTGTTACCACCACTTCGGAAAGGGCACCATTAGAAACTAATGTAATAGCATAAGCAGATTCGGCACCAACAGTTATTTCGCCTGGGTCGTAACCGGCAGCACTTACAGAAAGTACATCACCCGTTTTAGCATCGATAGTAAAAAGGCCATCTTTATTACCATTAACTCCCTTGTTGGTACCTTTAATAAGTACAGATATAAAAGGTACACCAATACCCTTATCATCTTTTACCGTGCCGGTAACTTGCTTTGTTTGCGCAAGTGCCAGCGTTGTGCTTAAGGTGAGCACCGTTAACAGAAAAAAAAGTTTTCTCATCGTTTAATGTGTTTTTAGTTTGAACTGATAAAGTTAGCTACATAGAAAAAGAAAAAGTTAAAGTTCATGATGTAAAAACTTTCATAATTCATCATGTTTTTTTACAGAGAAAATTATACCCTTCTTTTAAAAAACTTATAGTATGTAATAAGGCAAACATTTATTATTAAATGCTGCAATGAATTTTATATAAATGTTGCGGGAGAAAAAATGAAAATTTTTTTGAGCAAACAAAAATTGATATGGCAACAGCAATTTTGTGTGATAATTATATTACAGGAAATAAAGAGAAGAAAATTATTGTGCGTATATTTTTACATAAGTTGATGAGTAAAACAATTTAAAGATTCAATATGGTGTATAACAACAAGCAATCCTTTTTTAACGCTTCAAAAGGTTCAAATACTGTAAGCCAGTTAATACCAATAATATTAACAGCTGCATAGTTTACTCAGGTATTAAACCCAGGTGCTTTGCTGCAAATTGGTATATATAAATAGTTTAAACAAGAGGTGCAAATACAAGTGCAGCAGCTTACATATCAACTTTACATTAAAATGAGTGTAACTGTACTATACAGCTATTTTATTATTACCATTACAAGGTGAGGCGATCTAATTATTGCTGCAAATTCCAAATAGGTACATACTCACCATTTTGTTTTTCTTTAGCAATTAAATCTTTTAGTCCGGTTCTCAGCATTTGCATCAGGTCATCCATCCTTACAATGTCACCCAATATTTTTTGCGTATCCATTCCTTTTTTAAGTTTATATCCCTGGCCTGTTATAGTGCCTGTAAAAAATTTTGTAGGTAATACTCCAATTTCGCCACCGTTTTTATCACCCAGCATTTCAATATTTAAAATGGGTTTCATTTGCGGTGCATTATCCCAGCTTAATTGCAGGTTGAGCCTTACTTTTAATAAAGCATTGCTGCCGGTAACAGCAAATAATGCAGGCTCGCCATTAAATGTGGCTGCAAGTGGTATTGTGATGGGAAGCGGGTGCAACCCTTTGTACGATTTTGAAAAATGCTCTGCTGTGTTTTCATCATTATAAGCATAACTTGCTAATGACTGATAATCTTTTGAAGCGGTAACTTTTTCAGGAGCTACAAATGTTGCCCCAAGTTCCTCTTCAAATATTTTTACCACCTGCGTATACATTTTTTCAACAAGGGCGTTAAGGGTGGCGTCGGCAATTTGTGGAAATACCAATTCTTTTTCTGTACGGGTTTGCATTGCCTTATTTTCTTTTTCATCGTAATAATAAGTAGTGCCTGTAATGGCAAATGTGGTAACAGCAATTTTTTTAGCCTGCTCCATGGGCCTTGCAGAAAAAGCATTTTGCTTCGCAAACTCATAGTTAATTTTTCCTAAAGCAGGTTTTTCTTCTCTTTCTACGGTAAAGCCAAAAAAGGTATTTGCTTCATTAACTACTTTTACCGGTATTGCAAAACTGCTGCCCGCTAAATATTTTATGGGGGCCAGGTATTTTCCTGCCTCATCTTTTGCTTCCTTCAGTTCAACATCTTCAATTACCAGATAACAGTTTTTAAAATTCATTCCTTTGTTGGTGCTGTTAATATGCTTTAATATATAACCGGGAATGGTGATGGAAGCGGCAGGTTTAAATGAACCAATATCGTACAAGCCCCTTAATCCCATTATTGTTGCAGCCACTCTTATTTTAATCATAGCCCCGGGTTTGGCAGAAAAATTTTCCAGTTGTATGGTAAAGTCTTTATTCATATCTAACTGAAAATTATCTTTAGCATTATTAAAAGAAATTACTTTTATTTTATTTTGATTGGGTGTTAATACAAATTTTGCTTTACCCGTTTTTGTTTCCAGCTCAAGCGTTTTGTTGTTGTTGCTGCCTTCAAAAACTTTGCTGTAAGCGCCGGCTGCCATATAATCGGCGGTGGCGCCTTCAATTTTAACCGACCCATCCAGTTTGTAAAAAAATAATTTATCAGAAGGCATCAGCATTACGGTTACCAGGTCGCTGTTCTTTTTCCAGCCGGGAATAAAATCAATTTCCATAGTGCCTACTTCTTTGCCGTAAAGGTTGGAACTGAGGTATACCGATGGTTCAAAAGAATTAAAATTGTCGGTTAGCCTGGTGGTACCCGAAATATTACCGGCACCCTTGGCAACTTTACTAATTACTTTCTGAAAAAAATTGCCTCCCTTTTTTTCTTTCTTTTCTTCCTTTTCTTCTTCCTTAACCAGGGCAGTGGCAGTATCTGATGGGTTAGAAGTTGTTTTTTTCTTTTTAAACATACCCAGTTGCGCATTGGCATTAAACATAAGCCCGGCTGCAATTATAAACAGCAATATTATTTTCTTTACCATTTTTTTAATTTTAAATTGAGTATGCAACTTAAACAAAACATAAAACTGGCCTATACCCTTGAGACGGTATTTTTATTACAGGTACTATAATTTAGTTAGCGTTTTTGTTACTGCAATTGTTACGGTACTGTCCGTTATCACCGGAGTGATTTACTGCCTTGAAATAAAATCTGTACATTTAAAAAAATTTTTTATGTCACAACCATATGTAAAGAGCCATATCGAGCACGGCATTAACACTATCGAATTTTTTCATCCGCAAAGCAACAGCCTGCCGGCAAAAATTTTAGAAGAGCTGGCAAAAGAAATTCATTTTGCAGGCACACACGACGATACTAAAGTGATTATTTTAAAAAGTGCCGGCGACAAAATTTTTTGCAGTGGCGCAAGTTTTGATGAGTTAACTGCTATAAAAAATGAAAGCGAAGGGTTAAAATTTTTTAGTGGTTTTGCCCATGTTATTAATGCCATGCGTAAATGCCCCAAGTTTATTATTGCAAGAGTACAGGGTAAATGTGTTGGCGGTGGTGTTGGCCTGGCAGCAGCGGTAGATTATGCCATTGCAACAGATAAAGCCGATGTAAAATTAAGTGAGCTTGCCGTTGGCATTGGCCCTTTTGTAGTAGGGCCTGCAGTTGAAAGAAAAATTGGCACTGCAGCCTTCAGCACTTTATCAATTGATGCAGGCATGTGGCGCAACAGCGATTGGGCTAAAAGAAAAGGGTTGTTTGCAGAAGTGCATGAAAGCATTGAAAATATGGATGAAGCGGTATATCGTTTATCAAACACGCTGGCACATTCCAATCCGCAGGCCATGGCCGAAATGAAAAAAATATTTTGGAAAGGTACCGAACACTGGGATGAGTTATTAAAGGAAAGAGCGGCTATTAGCGGCCGTTTGGTATTGAGTGATTTTACAAAAAAAGCCATCGAAAAGTTTAAAACAAAAGCTTAACATGAAAAAAATTATTATCCCGGGTGTATTAAGTATTATACTGTTACTTACTTCCTGTGCAGGTGTAAAAAATTTATTTACAGCACAGGATGCAGAAATGGCTATAAGAGAAATGCTGTCGGTTGGCAGTACTGCCGGGGGAAATGTATTAGGAAAAAAAGGGATGATCTCTAAAGAAACTTTGATGAGTGCCTTGTTTCCCGAAGAATTAAAACCTGTATTAAATACTCTAGAAACTTTGGGTCTTAGTAAGGAAGTAAACCGCTTTAGTGCTACACTTGGTACAGCGGCAGAAGCCACGGCCGAAAAATCTGTTCCTGTTTTTTTATTGGGTATTAAAAAGATGAACATAAAAGATGCCGTGGGTATTGTAAAAAATGGAGGTACTGCCGCAACAGATTATTTGCGTAAAACAATCGGCGATAGTTTACGCAAAGCCATAACACCAGCAATGAACAGTGCATTGGATGAGTATAAGCTGGCAAGCGAATGGAAAAAGATAACAGCACCGGCGCAACTTTTAGGGGGCAACAAAATAAATTTAGACCTGGGTAATTTAATGAGTGGCCTGGTGGCCAATTTAATGTTTAATAAAATTGCAGAAAAAGAAATGGAGATACGTACAAAGGCCGAAGCCAGAACGAGCAGTTTATTGCAAAAAGTTTTTTCGGCTCAAATAAAAAAACTATAAATTATCGTACACAAAAATATCGTCAATTTTACTTCCTGCCGGCATTTCAAAAATGGGGTTTAAAATACCATCTCTTAAATCATACACCCATCCATGCAAATGGGGAGCATTATTATATTTCCACGCCTTTTGTATAATAGAAGTTTTAGCTAAATTTAAAATTTGTTCTTTTACATTTAACGCTGTCTGCAGGTCGGGCTTTTCAACTTTGGTGGCATGGCACAAAACCATTTTTGGTAAAATAGGCTCCCGCTTTTAGTCCCTTTTAATTATATTTAGTTCTCAAAGTTTTATTATTATTTATTTAACAGGTTCAAAAAGGCAGGCAGTTGCAGTAGATGCTTCGGATTTAGGTTTTTAAAATTTAAAAAATAGCGTTGTTGCGCTTAATCATTTGGTTAACATAAGGTAAAATGGTATTTTGCACCACATTTAATGAATAAAAGCGCCAAATCATATTCAATTTTACACAAGGCATCGTCAATTTTTTTGATGCTTACATTGCTATGGTTAACCGTAAGTACTCCATTTATAATGAGCACTCAGGAAAATTTAGCAAAGCAAAATAAAACGCTGTCGGCTCAACTTCCTGTAAGTGACAGCGGCGACGAGAGTGCTGACAGTGCCGGCAATAATATTGAAGAAAAAGTGCCTAACAGCAGTAACAGCCTGGCTGAAGAATTTTTACACGATCATCATGCGGAAGAATACAGCAATACCCAAACTTCGCAAAACCATATTTTAGAAAATGCAGATACTTATATTGCATTTCATGGCGAACTTCATGCGCCTCCACCCAATTTTATCTAACATTTCTTCTCTTATCATTTATTTTATAGCTGCCAGTTATTAATTTATAAATTGTGTGGGCTGTTATATTGGACTAAAAAAATCCGCCGGGAGAGTTAAAAAATTACAACCGTTTTATTACACCATTCTCAACAACTTTTGCTGACGAAGCAACCGTTTTATACAAATAAGTCTTAATTATGAACTTGAATTTAAAAAACCTGAAATCAGATTTACCATCAGGCCTGGTAGTATTTTTGGTGGCCCTGCCGTTATGTATAGCCATTGCTGTAGCCAGTGGAGCAACACCCTTTAGCGGTTTAATTGCCGGTATTATTGGCGGCCTGGTAGTAGGTTCGTTAAGTAATTCGCCATTGAGTGTAAGCGGCCCGGCTGCCGGGTTGGCTACTTTAGTATCCGGTGCTATTATAGCCTTAGGGGGGTTAGAGAGTTATGGCCTTTTTTTGTGTGCAGTTGTGCTTGCCGGTTTAATACAAATAACATTAGGTGTATTAAAGCTGGGCGGCATCGCAAATTATATTCCTTCCAGCGTAATAAAAGGCTTGCTCACCAGTATTGGAATATTAATTATTGCCAAGCAAATTCCTCACATATTCGGTAGAGATAAAGATGAGTCGGGTCATCTTATTGATGTAATACCTTTCACCGGAGGCGATTGGCACGAACTGCTGGTTCCGTTACAAAAAATTGAAGTGGGCGTAGTAATCATTTCACTGCTCTCTATACTGATAATGGTATTATGGGATAAATCTCCGTTAAAGAAAAAACTACCTTATATCCCCAGCGCATTGGTGGCCGTAGTTTTCGGTATTGCACTCAATCAAATCTGGATTGCAACAAGCAGTAATTTGCAAATTATAGAAGAATCTCACCTGATAGTATTGCCTGTTGCAAAAAATGCCCGTGAGTTTTTAGGTTTTTTTACGCTGCCTGATTTTAATGGATTTACAAACGGTACTGTAATAATGTATGGCTTTATTATTGCCATAATAGCTTCTTTAGAAACTTTGTTAAGTATAGAGGCGGTAGATAACCTGGATCCGGAAAGAAGGCTAACCAATACTAACAGGGAATTGATTGCACAGGGCACGGGTAACACATTATCTGGTTTAATTGGAGGATTGCCTATAACAAGCGTAATAGTAAGAAGCAGTGCTAATGTAAATGCAGGAGCTAAAACAAAGCTTTCTGCAATTTTTCATGCAATCCTGTTACTGTTAACTGTAATTTTAATTCCGGGGATATTGAACATGATTCCCAAAGGCGCATTAGCAGCCATCCTCATTCTAACCGGTTGGAAACTGGCCAAGCCAGCTGTATTTAAAGGTTTTTGGAATGCTGGAAAATACCAGTTTATCCCCTTTATTGTTACCGTGCTGGTGATTATTGCTGTTGACCTGTTTGCTATTGTACCGGCATTAAGCGGTAAAGGGCTTATTATAGGAGTACTGGCCGGAATTATTGCTGCTATTGGCGCTATTTTACACGGAAACCTTAAGAACTCTTACTTTTTTCATTCAGAAAAGCATAGTGAAGGAGACACTATCAATATCAAACTTTCTGAAGAAGTATCATTTTTAAATAAAGCAGCAATAAGGCAAACGCTGGATCATATGCCGCACAACTCTTCAGTAGTAATTGATGCATCTAATACACGGTATATTGATTATGATGTATTGGAACTAATAAAAGAGTTCAAGGACATTAAAGTGCCATTAAAAAATATTCAATTACAATTAAAAGGCTTTAAAGAAGCGTATAAAATTGACAATAGTCATAGTGTTTCATCAAGCCATTAAAAAAAGAATAATAAATTATGAAAGAATCTTATCAAAAATTAATTACCGGAAACAAGCTTTTTGCCGAAACGAAATTATTTCAGGACCCTGAATATTTTAAAAATTTAGCCAAGGGCCAAAAGCCAGATTATTTGTGGATAGGCTGCAGCGACAGCCGTGTGCCGGCCAATGAAATTACCAGTACCCACAGCGGAGAAATTTTTGTGCACCGCAATATTGCCAACCTGGTGGTACATACCGATACCAATTTATTAAGTGTGCTGGAATATTCTGTAAAATATTTAGGAGTAAAGCATATTATTGTGTGTGGCCACTATGGCTGTGGTGGTATAAAAGCGGCCATGACAAACACCTATCATGGTTATGTAGATAACTGGCTGCGTAATATTAAAGATGTATATCACCAAAATAGCGAGGAGCTGGATGCCATAAAAGATGCAGATGAAAGAGCCAACCGCCTTTCAGAATTAAGTGTAATTGAACAGGTAAGAAACCTTGCTAAAACTACTATTGTGCAACAGGCGTGGGCCGAAAGAGAATTACATTTACATGCATGGGTTTATGGCCTGCATAACGGGCTGGTTAAAGATTTGTCTGTTATTCATAATAGAAATGAAGATATAGATCCTATTTACCGGTTAGATATTAAACCGGTGAGCAAAGTAAAAGAAGAGATTATTGTAAATTTAAAAAAAGGAACAGGTAAAATACCCGGAGTAAAAAAAGCAAGTGCAAAAAATGCGGCAGCAAAAAAAATTGCTGCTGTAAAAAAGAAAAAATAAATAAATGACCCCAAACGAAAATGCAAATTTTGATGTGGAATATGTTTTACATGAATTAAAACATTTTTTGCCCTCGCAGCAGGCATTAAAAGATTTTATTCATCATAACTCTTTACATGCTTTTCAGCACATGAAGTTTTATGATGCCATCTTTAAAGCAGCTAAAATATTTGGGTTTCAGGTACACCTGCAATTGCCAGAGTACAGGCAGATGCATCAAACAGGGCGTATACGGGAAGATGTTTTGCAAATGGTAATTGCAAATAAAAAAGGAAGAGAAAACATTACCATCTGGAAACAAAATCTCATCAGTAAGGAATATGATACCGTTAACCATCCCCGTATAGGCCAGTTAAGAAAATACTGGAAAGAGGTATATCATTTAGATCTGGATAATAAAGTGCATCCATTGTTATTTAGAATTTTGTGTGCGTTTTTAGACCAGGGTATTGCAGTAGATGGTTTTCCGGTGGTGAGTAAACCTTTTTTGCAAAGCATTAAAGAAATGGAGCAAAACAGTTTTGTAAGTTTCTTTAACACAAAAGCAGTTAAAGAAAAATTTTTATCAGGCAATTATTCTATACCAGAGTTATTAAAATCTATTGTTGGTAAAGAAGAATATTTTGAACAGTATGTATTTGATCAGCAGTTTGCCCATCATGGGTGGAGCGGTTTTGTAAGTGCAGTAGAAGATAATCCGCAAACATTGCTGGATAGGAAACAGATAACACTTAAAGAATTACTGGAGTTTGAATTGCTGCTGGAACTGGATGCCTTAAACCATGCATTGGGAAATAAATGGCAGCCGCTAACAAATAGTGTTAGCATTCCTCCGGTAAATTTATTTGCCGATGTGGAAAAAACTGAATTGGCAGAAGCAATAGAACTTTGGCAGGATGCATTTGAATGGAGTTATTATGATTCGGTATTGAAGGGAATATTACTTGCGGCCCCAAAGCCCCCTCCGCCCCCTGAAGGGGGAACTTACGAGGAACCTGCCGCAATGGAAATTTCCACAATTTTCAAAGAGTCTGAAGTTCCCCCTTCAGGGGGCGGAGGGGGTTTACAAGCCATCTTCTGTATTGATGAAAGAGAAGATTCTATACGCCGCCATATTGAAGCAGTTAATAAAAAAGCAGAAACCTTTGGCGCCCCCGGTTTTTTTGGAGTAGAGTTTTATTTTCAACAGGAAGGCAGCAAGTTTTATGATAAACTTTGCCCGGCACCGGTTACTCCTAAATATCTTATTAAAGAACACAATGCTAAAACGGTAAGAAAAGACGAACTGATTTATACAAAACTTACACACGGTATTTTATCAGGATTTATATTAAGCATAGGTTTTGGTTTTTGGGCGCTGGCAAAAAAAGTACAATTACTATTCAGTCCAAAAATGAGCCCCGCCATATCCAATGCCTATGGGCACATGGATAAATTATCTTCACTTACCATAGAAAATAAAAATACAGCAGATACAGAAAACGGGTTACAGATTGGTTATACATTAGATGAAATGGTAACAAGGGGCGAAGGCTTTTTACGGGGCATTGGCTTAATAAAAAACTTTGCACCCATAGTTTATTTTGTAGCACATGGCAGCAGCAGTGCCAACAACCCACACCATGGCGCACACGATTGTGGTGCCTGCAGCGGAAGGCCCGGGGCAACTAATGCAAGGGTGCAGTCTTTTATATTAAACAATAAAAAAGTAAGAGAAGTGCTGGCCACCCGTGGAATTGTAATTCCGGATACCACACAGTTTATTGGCAGTATGCATGATACGGCAGCAGATGTATGGGGTTATTATGATGAAGATATATTGAGTGCAGAAAATGCAAAACAGCATCTGCTAAACATACAAAATTTTGAAACTGCCTTAAACTTAAATGCAAAAGAACGCAGCAGAAGATTTGCATCTATCAATACTAAACAGGAGTTAGAGCAGGTACGCAAAGCCATTCACAGCCGTTCGGTTTCTTTGTTTGAACCAAGGCCCGAGCTTGGGCATGGCACCAACACTTTAGCCATTATTGGCCGCAGGCAAACCACAAAAGGATTGTTTTTAGACAGAAGAGCTTTTTTAAACAGTTACGATTACACTACCGATCCCGACGGCGCAATTTTAACTGCGGTTATGCGGCCCATTGGCTTGGTATGTGGCGGTATTAATTTAGAATATTATTTTAGCAGGGTTGATAATATTAAAATGGGCGCAGGCACTAAACTGCCCCATAATGTAATGGGTTTGTTTGGTGTGGCCAACAGCAGCGATGGCGACTTACGGCCCGGCCTCCCCTGGCAGATGATTGAAGTGCACGACCCTGTGAGGTTACTGGTGATTGTAGAACATCAGCCCGATATTGTTTTAAAAGCAATTCAATCCAGCCCCGAAGTTTTTGAATGGTATAAAAATGAGTGGGTGCATATAGTAGCATTACACCCGGCAGAACAACAATTTTATTATTTTAAAAACGGGATGTTTGTAAAATATACACCCATCACAAAAGCTGCAGAAATAAAAACCATTCACAACATGGAGCAGTTTATTGAAGGGGCAAAAGAAATGGAAACCAATCATATTGTACATGCAACAGAAGAGAATTTGCCCGTGTATTTACTGGATTAAACCCCTATCCCCTAAAGGGGGAATGAAGATTTTTTTTGAACCAGAGTGTTGTAATACTATAAAGCTTCATTGGCGTCGCACTCTTCAACTGTATATCATTATTGAACATTAAAAACGAATATTATAAATGAACCAACTACTTATTTTATTTATCGCCGTACCCATGCTGGCTTTTTTTGCTACGCTGCTATGGCAAAATAAAAGTGAAAAAGCTATTGGTGCCATTGTACAATTTGCAAAACTGTTTAATATTGGTATTGCAGTAATATTTGCAGGCTGGTATATGCTGAATGGTTTTACTCCTCTTCAACATAAATTAATAACCCTTTATCAAACAGAACATTTTGTTTTTGCCATTAATTTGTATTACGATGAAGTAACCATGGTGTTTAGTATTGTAGGTTCTTTATTATTTTTTCTGGTAGCAACTTTTAGCAAATATTACATGCACCGGGATGAAGGCTTTAAACGGTTTTTTAATACCATACTTTTATTTGCAACAGCTTATAACTTTATAATACTGGCCGGTAATTTTGAAACACTTTTTATTGGCTGGGAAATAAAAGGTATTTGCTCGTTTATATTAATTGCATTTTACCGTAACCGTTATTTACCGGTAAAAAACGCTTTTAAAGCTGTATCCAATTATCGCATAAGCGATGTAGCATTAATGCTGGCCATGTGGATGATGCACCACCTTACACATCAAAATATAACTTTTGCGCAATTGGGCGAAGCAAAAGAAATGGCCATTACTACGGGCCAAACCGGTATGGCCGTATTTATAGTTTGTATGATTATTTTGCCTGCCACCATAAAATCGGCACAGTTTCCTTTTACATCGTGGTTGCCACGGGCAATGGAAGGGCCCACCGCTTCATCCGCCATTTTTTATGGTTCGGTGAGTGTACATATTGGCGTTTTTTTGTTGCTGCGTACGCATCCCTTTTGGCAGGATATGTGGTGGGCAAAAATTACCATTATTGTTATTGGAGCATTAACAGCTATCGTGGGCACCATGATAGCAAGAGTGCAGCCCACCGTTAAAACTCAAATTGCGTATTCATCAGCTGCGCAAATTGGATTAATGTTTATTGAAATTGCATTAGGTTTTCACTGGTTGGTATTGCTGCATTTTACCGGTAATGCTTTTTTAAGAACGTACCAGTTACTGGTTTCTCCATCGGTATTAAATTATTTGGTACACCACCAAATTTTTCATTATGTTTTGCCCACGCAAAAAACTATATCAAAACTTAAAGTCTCTTTTTATATGCTCAGCATTAAAGAGTTTAATTTAGACACCATAATGTTTACCTATGTATGGAGCCCTTTTAAATGGCTGGGTAAACAATTGTTGTTTTTACAATCTACTGTCATCAGTGGTATACTGTTGGTTACAGCATCGGCACTTTTAATTTTAGGTTACACCAACCAGCATATGCTTCCCTCTTTAAATGGAGCTTTACCAATAATATTAATGAGTATTGCATTGGCTGTAATACTTTTTGCTTTTGCTTACCGGCAATCTGCTGTAAAAGCCTGGACATATTTATTAACGGCACATTTTTTTATAATAGCTGCGGTATTGGTTAATGCCTCCCATATCAGTTTAATTGAAATTATTTTTTATGTAAGCGGTATATTACTGGCTTTTGTGTTAGGATTTTATTGTTTACAAAAAATAAAAAAGATTGATAATGATATTTCGCTAAACCAGTATCATGGTTATGTGTACGAAGAAAATACCACAGGCTTTTTATTTTTAGTAGCAGCTATGGGTATGCTGGGCTTTCCTATAACTGCAGCATTTATAGGTATTGATGTGCTGTTTACTTATGTAGAGGGCAATCAAATGGTACTGATTATTTTAATGGCATTGTGTTTTATATTTATTGAGCTTTCTGCTTTCCGCATTTTGCTGCGTATATTTTTGGGGCCACATAAAAAACTTAACCACCCAGTGGCATTCCGATCATCTTAAAATATTTAAATAAAGCAGGCATACAATTTGGTAGAGAAAAAAAGATATGACATCTGAAATAATAGTTTCTTTACTTACCCTGATAGCGCTGGAAGTAGTGCTGGGCCTGGATAACATCATTTTTATCTCCATACTTGCGGGTAAACTGCCAGAAGAACAGCAGAAAAAAGCAAGAAGATGGGGAATAATTCTCGCAATGGTTTTAAGGCTGGGGCTGCTTACACTCATTTCGGTTATAATGAAACTGGAGGCCAATTTATTTACTGTTTTTAATAATGGTATAAGTGGAAAAGATTTAATACTGATTAGCGGCGGACTTTTTCTTATTTATAAAAGTGCCAAAGAGATGTACACTAAAATTGAGGGAGAAGATGGGGAGGAAAAAGTAAAAAGAAAACCTGCCACTTTAAAAGGAGTAATTGGGCAAATACTTATTCTTGACCTGGTTTTTTCTATAGATTCTATTATTACAGCTGTGGGGTTGGTAAAAGAAGTTTGGGTAATGTATGTAGCTGTTATAGTTTCAGTTTTAATTATGCTTATAGCTGCAGCACCCATCAGTAATTTTGTAAATAAACACCCGGCATTTAAAATTTTAGCGCTTAGTTTTTTACTGTTGATTGGTTTTACTTTATTGATAGAAGGGTTTGATGTACACGTACCCAAGGGCTATATTTATTTTGCCATGGCGTTTGCCTTTTTGGTAGATGTAATACAAATGAAAGTGGTTGGAAAAAAAGATTCGGCTCTAAAGATTAAAGCAACCTTGAACCAGGATAAAACCTCATAACCTTTTCCTTTTCACCAATAACTCAGTAAGCAATAGTGGGCACTTATTATTGCCACAATTGCCCTGCTGCCCATTGCAATTCTAGCGACGCTTTGTTATATTTTACGGTTACTTCAGTTAGCTTTAAAAAAGTTTCAAGTGTTTTATTTTCACGGTTGTTTACAAAAAACAACGAACTTTCTCCATTAAAAAATTTTGTCTCTTCGCCACGCTGCAACTGTAAATAATTAGTATAGTTTTTTTGTAAAAGATTTAGCTGTGTTTTATAGTTCACCAGCTGGTTATAATATTTTTTTACTTTATTAATAATGTCGATTTCTTTTTGGCTTTGCTGTAATTGAGCTTCGGTTATTTTTATTTTGGCCATTTTATATTCGCCCCTGCCCTGGCTTAGCCGCAGTGGTATACCAAAGCTTAAACCAAACCTGTAGTTGTTATCGAATAATGTTTTAGTAGCCGTAGTTGCAATATTATATCCTTTACCCAACTGGTTGTATTTTAAATCTGCCTTAGGTAGCAGTTCCTGAAACTTTAATTTCTTTTCTATATTTAAAGCGTTTAATTTAAAAGAATAGATGCTAAGCTCTGGATGAGAAGATTTTGCATCAGCAATAATTTTTTCCAACTCAGGAAAAATAATTGCATCATATAAGTTTTCTATTTTTTCTATTGGCAAAACCGCTGCTGGTAATTCATAAGCTTCGTTATTTTGTTTCCACAAAAATGTATTCAACTGCAGGGTAGCATTTTGCCATGCAAGCAGCGCATCGTTTTGCTGGTATTCAAAATTTTGTAATTGTGCAATGGCCTCTGTAGTGTCAATGGCTGGCCTTTCGCCAAGGCGGAATGCAGTACTAACCAGCTCAACTCTTTTTTTATTTAAACTAATTACGTTGTTATAAGTGGTGTAAATCAAATAACCCTGTACCCATTGCCAGTATGCATCCGTTGCATCCATCATTAAATCATTTAATAAAATTCTTTTTTCCTGTTGGGATGCCTCAATCATTATTTTAGCCTGCTGCAAAGTAGCCCTCCTTTTATCCATCAGTAAATTTTTTGCCAAAGGGATACTGATGCCGGCAAAACTTGTTTTACCATTAGTTTCTGTTGGGTTGGTTCTGCTGCCTGCCAAATATTCAATGCCGGCATTTACTTCAATACCATACCAGGTGGGTATAGTTAATTGTGTTGAGTTGGTTTGATAGTAGTTAATAGCATCAAAAGTTTTATTACTTCCCCCGCTGCCTAATATGGGATCAAAGTTGCCTCTTGCAATGGTTAAATCAGCTGCAGCTTTATCTACCTGCAAGTTCGCTTGTTTTGCCACAGGATGAAACTGTTTTACAATTTGCAAAAAACTTTTTAGCGAAAGTATTTTAGTACTATCTTTTGCTTTACTATGCTGTATAAAAAGTAAAACCAGTATTATGGAAAATATTTTTTTCATCTTATTTCTTTTTTTCATTTTCGTAACCAGCCTTATAAAAATCTGGCGGAAAGCCATTGATATTTCTCCATAGCTCATACCATACTTGTACATTTTTTAGTAAAGCAATGCCTTGTGTGCCTGCACCAATTTTTAGTTCTTTAGGCCATCTTTTTTTATAGTTCATATCTTCTTTTACTAACACCCTGAATTTACCGTTGGGACTTGCCGAATTTTCCACTGCTACCACTTCGCCACTAAATGTGCCATAGGATGAGTTGGGCCAGCCACTAAACACTATTGCCGGAAAACCATCAAACATAAACTGTACTTTCTGTTGTACAGAAATTAAGGGCAGGTCCATTGGCTCTATAAAAAGTTCTACAGCATAATCAATTTTATCAGGTACAATTTCAACCAACATTTCACCATCTTTAATTATTTCACCAATGCCTGCTTTTTTTGCTTTGGTTATTTGCCCGGCCTGTGGTGCCGTAATAAAATACATGCCGCTGCGAATATTGTAATTGCTGTATTGGTTTTGCAGTTTCGCCACATCTCCCTGGCCACCTGCAATCTGAGACAAGGATTGAAATTGATCTCCCTGTGCTTTCGCCACTTTTTCAGTATAATCCTGGTTAATAGCATCCATTTCAATACGGGCTATTACCAGTTCTTGCCTGGTGCTGCCTATTTTATTTTCGGTACTAATTTTTTTGGCTAATGCGTTCTGAAAACTTTGGTTGCGCTGCTCCAGTTGGGTTAGCGATACCAGTCCGCTATCATACATGGCTTTCTGTCTTTTGTATTGAAATGTGGTAATAGTGTAATCATTACCTGCTGCCATATTATCCATACTATCGCTCTGTAGTTTTAGCTGCAGTTGTTGTATTTTATTTTGTAATTGCGTTTGCTTAAGCAAACGGTTATTGCCTAACGCATTAATTTGAGTTGCCGATGTGTTTACCTTGCTTTTATAATATTGCACACTCATTTGTTTGGCATTCAATTGCTCACCGGTGCGGCTTACCAGTTTAGGATCCAGGTACTCTTCTTTTACTTCACTAATTTGCAAAATAGTATCACCCGCATTTACCAAGTCGCCTTCTTTTACAAACCATTGTACAATTTTGCCTGGTATAATGCTATTGAGCTCCTGCGGCCTTTGTTCCTGCCGCAATGTGGTTACACTGCCTTTTGCCCTGATATTTTGTGTCCATGGTAAAAACAAAATAATGATAAGTGCGATTAAAAATCCCCAGGTCCAATACTTTATGCGGCTTGTTTTGTTGTGGCGGTAAATGGCTTCATATGCTTTTAATGTTTTCATGTATTTATTTTTAATTATAAATTTTCTCCACCTCCTGGTATTTGAGGGTTACCATAAATAATAGAGCACCCTGTTCTTTTTAAAATAATTGTTTTGTCACAGGCGTCGGCAAAGGCTTCATCTTTGGTAATTACTATCACCGTAACGTTATTCATTTCAGTAAGTAACAATTGTTTTATTTGTTGCTGGTTGTGTTCTTCCAGTCCAATCCACGGTTCTTCTAAAAGCAATAATTTAGGTTGATTGATTAAAGCCCTTACCAGCAATATTTTTTTAACTGCGTGGGCTGGTAGTTTTCGGCCGGTAGCAAATAGTGGTGTATCAAATCCATTTTTTAAGGTGCTGATAAAAGCAGTTAAACCTGTTTTATTACAAAGAGATAAAACTTCCTGCATGTTTACTCCTTCCAGTCCCATACAGATATTATCGATTAAAGAGCCTTCAAAAATATCCTGCTGGCTGATGATTACACCAGTTTGTAATCGCAGAGATTGTATATCGTAATTATTTATCGGAATATCATTTATTAAAACAGCACCTTCAAAATTATTATAGCTTCCGGTGAGTAAACGAAGCAGTGTTGATTTGCCGGCACCCTCATCACCCTGTATACAAACTTTTTCGTTTGCAGCAATATTAAAAGAAACATTGTTTAAGATATTGGTGCTTGCACCGGGATACCCGAAAGAGGTTTGGTGTAAGCCTATACTTACACCATGGCTTGCTGTGGGTAAAATAATACTGCCGCTTTCTTCAATTTCTTTATCCGTAATTTTTGCAATTTTTTCTACTGAGGTTAACACATCATACACACTATCTAAATTACTGATCAATTTTTCAACTGAAGTAATAATGGTGAGTATAACAATTTCTGCAGCAATAAACTGGCCCACATTTAATTGCTGTTGCAACAAAAGATAAGTGCCCACAACCAGCATAGCAGTTGTAACTAATGTTTTAAAACCGATGAGTGTTTTAAACTGCAGCTCTAATATTTTGAAATGACTGGTTCTGGCGTTTAAATAATCGGTAACAAGGTCATCTGTTTTTTGCAAGTGAAAGCCGGTGGTTTTTGCAAATTTTACAGAGCGTATAATCCTGGCCATTTCCTCCAGCCAACCTGCTACTTTGTATTTGTAAGTACTTTCCTGCAGGCTGGTTTGTAAACCTTTGGTACCGGAAAAATAAAGAATGCCGAATATAATTAAAATGAGTAACAAACCAAACGCAATAAATACCGGGTGATAAAAAGCTAATAGCAACAAACCAAATACAATTTGTATTATAGCCAACGGAAAAGCCAGTAATAATTTGGCAATGCTTTTTTGCAAGGTTACAATATCAAAAAAACGGTTGATTAATTCGGGTAAATAATAATTATCTACTGCAGCTAATTTAAGTGCCGGAATTTTTTTTGCAATTTCAAAGGTGTAGCGAACAAAAATTTTCTGCTGAATTTTTTCGGTAAGCTGCATTTGTTTAATCTGTAAAACACCTGCTATAAAAACACTTACTACTATAAGCACTATGAGTACCACAATGGAAGCGGATGCGGTAGTGGTTTGCGCAAAACCTATAAGTGCCTGTATGCCTACGGGTATGGAAAGTAATATAAGACCGTTCAATATTGCATAAAAATAAATGGCAGCAATTTCTTTACGCTCAAGTTTTACAAGTTTTAATATCCTTGCAACAGGGCTGGGTTTTCCAGTCATGAATAATTTTTTTAAATGAAAGATGTAATACAGCTATCATACAGCTGCAGTAGATAAAGGTATGCACATGTTATCGGTGCATTGAAAAAAAATTAAGCTCTATCCGGGGGAGGGGTTTCTATAGTTTGCAGCAAAGCTGGAATAATAAAGGAAATATGCTGGTGAGTACAGTTGTACCTGTCAGTAACGACTGAGTAAGCAGTGGAAAAAGAAAAAAGTTCTTTAGCTTTTTCTTTTTTAATATTTTCTTCTTTTAATTCGTCTATATCTACAATGCAAACATGGTGGCCAGCAGCTAAAATTTCTTTAACAGGCAGCACATAAAATGCAGTTACAAATAATAATGATATAAAAAGAAAAATTTTCATTTTAGAATTGCAAAGAAAGGCTGAGCCTTTGATATAAGCAAGAACGGTTTGTAAAAGAATTGTAAAATTTAAAGTCGTAGTTTAACCTTAACAACGGCTTCAAATAAATTTATTGTACAAACTAAATATTTAAGCCTCCGCATGCACTGATGGTTTGGCCGGTAATATAACTGCTGAGGTTACTGGCTAAAAACAACGTAACGTTTGCAATGTCTTCGGCAGTTGCAAATCTTCCCAGCGGAATACCGGCTTTATATTTATCGCCAGCTTCGCCTTCTTTTAAATAACTGGTCATATCGGTTTCTACAAAGCCCGGGGCAATGGCATTGCAACGGATATTGCGGCTGCCCAATTCTTTGGCTACACTTTTTGTAAACCCAATTACACCAGCTTTACTTGCGGCATAACTGCTTTGACCGGCATTACCCATTTCTCCAATTACGCTGCTCATGTTTATGATGCTGCCATTCTTAGCTTTCATCATGGGGCGTATAACCTGCTTGGTCATGTTAAAAACACTTTTTAAATTAGTAGTCATCACATCATCCCATTGCTCCGGCGTCATCCGCAGTAATAAATTATCTTTTGATATACCAGCGTTGTTTACACAAATATCTACAGCGCCAAATTCCTTCAGTACATCATTTACAAAGACTTCGCAGGCAGCAAAATGGCCAGCATTGCTTTGGTACGATTTTGCTTTTACACCCAGTGCAATTAATTTTTCTTCCAATACTTTTGCTTTGTCTTTACTGCCATCGCTTACAAAAGTAAAAGCTATGTTGGCTCCATGCTCTGCAAATTTTAATGCAATAGCTTCGCCAATACCACGGGCTGCACCGGTAATGATGGCTGTTTTTCCTTCGAGTAACTTCATTTAATTATATTTTCTATTTGAGTTTTAAACCAGTTAGTTTTTGCAAGCTGTATAACAGGGGCTTGTTGTCTTTCTGTAATTGATTTTCCATAATCTTTGGCTGGAAAGACTTTATAAAAATCTTCAAAATTATCACTACGTAGCAGTTCAATAACAGCTTTGTAATTTTCTTTAAATTCCTTTAATTTTTTTGCATTCTCGTTTTCCTTATAAAAGGGGTAGCCAGCCCTTGCTTGAATAATTCCTGCTGCAAGATAATCCCTCTCATCATTTTTTATTTTAGTTAACTTTTGAATGTATAATTCCTTATCAAAAGGCTTGCTTATACTTTTATAGAATTCTTCAAGATTGTCAGGATAATAAATTAAATTTTCAAACGAATAGTAAGGTAATATATACAGATTTGGATAATCTTCTTTTATTTGAGCAACCTCTTCATCTGAAAGATAATCTCTGTCAATAAAACCATATTGCTTATGGTTTTTAGCTTTATGAAAAACATCCATTTTATCAAGTGCAATAAAGAAGAAAGTATCCTTTATGTTCAAATCATTATAAAATGGAGTGTCTGAATTTTCAGAAAAAATAATTTTTCTGCCCTGAACAACGTGGTCAATAAAAGATTTGGAAACAGCAATTTCAAAAACTTCAAAATCATCTTTTGCTCTGGGAGACAAAACTTGTTTTTTATCAAAGTCTAAATCATCAAAATCAATCACACAACCATTTTCAAAATCGGTTGCATATTGAATAAATCCTAGTGAGTGAGAGGCTGTCCAAAGTTGACAATTTTCTGGTATCCAGTTTTCTATAATTTCTTTTATGAAATTGTATTGAAGCGATGTATTAAGATGCAAATCTATCTCATCAAAGAAAAAAATGGTATCCTTATAATACTCACCTCTTGCTACTAAGTTTATTAAAATATTAAAAACCTCTTTTTCGCCAGCACTCAAATAATTATAATGAAATTCAGATTCTCCTTTTTTAAAATTAATCTCAGCAATTTTACCTTCAAGTGGAGGAATAATTTCTAAAAGTTCAAGCTTTGTTCCATTTTCTTTGTTAAATATTCTATCTAAAGCTTCGTTTATCGGGTCAATAATTGTTTTTTTAATTTCTGATTTATCGTCAGTAGTTCTAAAAAACTCCTTGAGTAACTTACCGAATATATGTTCAAGATCATTTTCAAATCTTGTATCTCTATCTATAAATGAAATTGGTCTATCTGAATTTTTCTCAATATTGAAAGAATTGTTTCCTAAACTTAACCTTGTAAGTCTTGGAATTTGTCTAAAACTTGTACGGCCATAAAAATTATTATCTTCAATTAAATCATAACGGGTATCATCATTCTTGAGAAGTATGCCTTTATTTAATTGAATAAGAATTTCATTATCGAATGTTTTATTTTTTGAATCATTATCTTGATTTTTACCAACAAGAGGAATACCGTAACCACGAGGAGGATTAGAAATTCTCTCAAACGCATCAAACACACTACTCTTACCACTACCATTACTCCCAATCAATAATACCAGTTTAGCATTGTCAGGTATATCCTGCAATGTTAAATCGGTAAACCGCTTAAAGTTTTTAAGTTGAAGACTTTTAATTTTCATTATGCAAATTTCGCAATTTGTTTTATCTCTTCCAATATTATTCTATCATTACTTAATCTTGGTATTTTATGCTGGCCGCCTAATTTACCCTTACTTTTCAGCCATTCATTAAAACTATCTTTAGGTAACACATGTACAATGGGCAAGCGAAGGGCAATATCTTTATGGCGCTTGGCTTCGTAATCGCTGTTAACATCTTTTAAGGCATTATCCAGCTCGTAAATAAATGCAGTAATATCACCGGGTTCTTTTTCAAATTCTATCAACCACTCATGAGCCCCATTGTTGTTATCGCTGAAAAAAACAGGAGCCGCAGTGTAATCACTTACCTGTGCATTGGTTTTTTCGCAGGCAGCAGCAATGGCTTTATCGGTGTTATCTACAATTACTTCTTCGCCAAAGGCATTCATATAATGTTTGAGCCGGCCGCTAACTTTTATTTTGTATGGATTGATAGAAGTAAAAATTACCGTATCGCCAATTAAATAACGCCAAAGCCCACCAGTAGTGCTTATTACCAATGCATAATTTTTATGCAGCACTACATTTTTTAAACCTACGGTTTGTGGTTTATCTTTTCCATACTCTTCTACTGGCATAAACTCGTAAAAAATGCCGTGTTCTGTAAATAACAATAAACCATCATCATCGGGTTTTACGTGGCCGGCAATAAAACCTTCGCTGGCATTATATATTTCTAAGTAATTAATTTTTGCGCCAATAATTTTATCAAACTGTTCTTTATAAGGTATAAAAGAAACGCCGCCGTTAATGTACAGTTCTAAATTGGGCCACACTTCTTTTATGGTTTGTTTATTTTTTATTTTTAAAATACGCTTTAGTAAAATTAATGTCCAGGTGGGTACGCCTGCTAAAGAGGTTACATTTTCACCGGCAGTAGTTTGTGCCAGTTGTTCAATTTTATTTTCTCATTCATCTAAAAGTGCTACACTTAATTCGGGTGTACGCAGCCATTGCCCCCAAAAAGGAGAATTTTGCATAAGCACTGCACTCAAATCACCAAACTGAATTTCATCATTAACTTTACTTAACTGGTGGCTGCCACCAACAACAAGACTTTTGCCGGTAAGCATATTACTTTCCGGAAAATTATTATAGTAATTGGTTAAAACATCTTTGCTGGCCTTAAAATGATTATCGTTAAGGCTTTCGTCGCTGATGGGAATAAATTTACTTTTATCACTTGTAGTACCCGATGATTGTGCAAACCATTTAACCGGTGTGTTCCATAAAATATTTTCCTCACCTTCCATCATGCGGTTGATATATGTTTTTATATCATCGTACTCATGTATGGGCACATGTTTTTTAAATTCTTTAAGAGTAAATAATTTTTCAAAATGATATTTTCTGCCTATCTCGGTGTATTGCCCTGCCGATACCAAATCCTGCAATACCTGGCGCTGTGCCGCCACCGGATGATTGCTCCAGTTTTGTACCCGCCAAAAACGGTTACGGGCAAGTTTAGAAATTATAGAAGAGAGGAGGTTCATTTAGCGGCAAAATACAAAATGAAACTGAATAAATAATTTAAGGAGTGGGATTAAAAATTTTTGCCAGATATTATTTCACCTTTAATTTTTTTGGGTTTTGATAGGTATTCCAAAATACCAACAAATCAATTTCATTTTTTGATGGCTTATGTTTATACACTAATAAAATTCTTTTATGTACTAAAGTAGAGCGTATGTTAGGATATTTTGTATTTCTTCGTCTTCCTATTCTGGGGTTTTTAGATAAATTGGCGAGCCGCTTATCTACAGCCTGCACAAAATTACTTATTTCTTTTGCTGTCCAGGCTTTTAATAAATAATCTATATTGGCTTCGTAAGTTACCCATGCCCTGTTGGTCCAGTTTATTTTACAATCCATTTCTTATACCGCTTTTGTATTTCTGCATGAGGTGTAACCTGACCTTTCTCCGATTCAGTTAATGCAGCTTCCACATCCGCTTTTATTGTATCGGGCATGGTATCCCACCAATCATTATCAGCGTCCACTTCAAGCATAGCATGCACCATTTTTACCACTTTTGCATCGGCTGTATCAATATACTTTTTTACTTCCTGGCGCATTTGTTTCTCTGCGTTCATAAAAAATATTTATACGAATTTACTTTTTTTCTTTTGCAAATTGAGTAAATACATAATTATTATTACTGCATTCCCTTAAGTTCAAAATCAATTTTATTTAAGAGCGATTTGGTATCCATTCCTGCATCATTATACAAACTGTCTAATAAAACGACTAAATCAGTTTTATTATTTTCATTGGCGTAAGTATATAAAGATGTTTTTAATTCATCCATAAATTTTCTGTATTCATCCAACTGTAAATTGTCTTCGGCATTTGATTTACTGTATCCAAAAGATCTTTGATTGGCACTGTGTTCTTTATCAATATTTTCTAAATTAATTAAACCACTTTCTACAGAATAAATAAGGGCATCGAGAGAAATTTTTGTTTCTCTGGCCTCATCATGCAAATAATCTTTTCTTTTTAAAACAAAGTTTCTGCCTAAATATCTTTTTCTTACCTGCTCATTAGCTGCCAATTCTTCAGCAGTTCCCTGTGTAAATATTTCTCCATCTATCAGCAAATAAGCCCTGTCGCAAATAGATAATGTTTCGGTTACATTATGATCGGTTATAAGAATACCAATATTTTTAAATTTCAGTTTTGCAATAATGGCTTGTATATCTTCTACTGCAATCGGGTCAACACCAGCAAAAGGCTCATCTAATAAAATAAATTTAGGGTCAACAGCTAATGCACGTGCAATTTCTGTTCTACGGCGTTCGCCACCGCTTAAAGTATCGCCATTATTTTTTCGCACCCGTTGCAAACGAAACTCATCCAGTAAACTTTCTAATTTTTCTTTTTGTGCTGTTTTAGAAAGCTTTGTCATTTCAAGTACCGCAGTAATATTATCTTCTACACTTAATTTTCTAAACACACTTGCCTCCTGTGGTAAATAGCCAATACCCATTTGTGCCCTTTTGTACATAGGCAGTTTGGTAATATTAATTTCGTTTAAAAAAACTTCGCCTTCATCGGGCTTTATTAAACCCACCACCTGGTAAAACGAAGTGGTTTTACCTGCACCATTGGGGCCCAGCAAACCCACTATCTCGCCCTGCTTTACATTAAACGAAACATTATTTACAACAGTACGGCTGCCGTAAATTTTTACCAGGTTTTTTGTTTGTATGGTTAAGCTCAACGTAAAGTGTTTATAACAAAAATAGTGTAAAGCAATAAATAAGCTGATATCATCTTTTATTTAACAGCAGTTTGTGCTTTATGCTATGTTACCTATGTTTGCATACAATTTATTTTTTAATCAATCAATCGGCTCCGTTCATCAACGGATTTGTGGCATGAAAGTTATCGATCACATCAACCAGGCAACCGGCACTTTAATTTCTTTTGAAATTCTTCCGCCCTTAAAAGGAAAAGGCATTCAATCTTTATATAAACATTTAGACCCGTTGATGGAGTTTAAACCATCATTTATAAATGTTACCTACCACCGCAGCGAACACGTTTTTAAAAAAAATGCTGATGGCAGCTTTGCAAAAGTTGTTGTGCGTAAGCGCCCCGGCACCGAAAGTATTTGTGCGGCTATTATGAACAAATACAGCGTTGATACAGTTCCGCATTTAATTTGTGGCGGCTTTAATATTAATGAAACAGAAGATGCCTTAATAAATTTACATTACCTGGGTATTGATAATGTGCTGGTGTTGCGGGGCGATGCTGCAAAAAATGAATCCGCTTTTGAACCCGAACATGGCGGGCATAAATTTGCCAGCGATCTTTTAAAGCAGGTAGTAAATTTAAATGCCGGTGTTTATCTTGAAGAGGACCTGAAAAACAACAGCAACACAAAGTTTTGTGTTGGCGTTGCAGGTTACCCCGAAAAACATTTTGAAGCACCCAATATGGACAGCGACCTGCAATACTTAAAAAATAAAATTGACCTTGGCGCTGATTATATTGTAACACAAATGTTTTTTGATAACGCCAAATTTTATGCATTTGTAAAAGCCTGCAGGGATATTGGAATAACGGTGCCCATTATTCCGGGGTTAAAACCCATTTACAGTAAAAAACAATTAACTATGCTGCCAAAGGTTTTTCATATTGATTTGCCTGCTGCATTAAGTAACGAAGTGGCTAAATGTAAAACCGACGAAGAGGTAGAACAGGTTGGTGCTGAATGGTTATTGCAACAATCAAAAGAATTAAAAGCATATGGTGTACCGGTATTGCATTATTATACATTGGGCAGGCCCAACATTATAGCAGATGTGGTAAAAAAGTTGGTATAAAATATTTCTTTACTAATGCATTAAATATGTCGGGGGCAAACAATAAAAAATTCCGGTGGCGGTTGTTGAAAATTGTATATTGATAAAATTACAAAATAAAAAGGGTACAAATTTGCACCCTTTTTTATTTTATAAAATTACGCTTAGTTATTTAATGGAATACCTACAGAAAAACTAAGTGTGCGGAATTTGTTTTTTTCGTTTGCAGAATTATTACTTTCGGTAGAATTGATTTTAGAAAAACCCATACCGTAATTTGCTTTTAAAATTAAATGCTGAAACTGAATACCACCACCTGCGTTTAATCCATAATCAAAACGCTTTAATTTGTTGTAAGCTGCATCTTCCTGCTGAGAAGTAAAGGGATCGTCGTTACTGAATTGAATAGACGAATTAGAAGAAGAAGTTAGCGGTCCAAATTTAGAATCGGTAGTAGACTTACCGCCAACACCAATGGCGATATACGGCCCGGCGTGAAAAAATAATCCGTTGGTTTTACCTAACGGTGCCGTTAATACCAGGTTTAAAGGAACCTGAACATACAAAGGATTGAATTTAGATTTTACATAATCGGCGCCGCCATTAAAATAACTTTCTGCTTTAGAGCCGTGGCCTGTTAACAACACGCCACTTTCTAAATCTACAGTTTTAGACAAACCAAACCTGCCCATAATACCTGCATTAAATGTAGGCAGTATATTATTTTTTTCGGTATGCCCTTCGCTTGTTTTTGTGATGTTGGCCAGGTTTAAACCACCTTGCACATACACTTGTGCACTTGCTGAAATGCCTAAAGCCAGCATAACAGTTCCCATTAATAGTTTTTTCATTTTCGAGAGTTTTAGATTTTAGTAAATTGATAATTTTACAAGCCACATACGCAAAAAGCCTGCCAACGGGATTTGTTAGCAGGCTTTTGCAGCAGTTTAAAATATATTTTTTATTGAATCAGGGTTTTAAAAACTTTTTCATCAACTTTAATGGGGTATTTTTTCCTCAGCGCTGCAATCCAATTTTCTTCTAATATATTTTGATAATCATTTATTACCAATCCCCGGGCTTCTTCAAAAGAGCGCTGTTCATTAGCAGGATGCAAATTTAATATTTTTATAAAACCAGCCGTACCATCAGTAGTGTTTACTGTAACAGGCGTTAGCATTCCCGCTGCAGGTTGTACGCCATTTGGCAAGGTAATTTGTTCAAGCTCGTACCTGCCCGAATCTGTTTGAATGGTATTATTACTTTCGTCTGCAATTTTTTTCCAGTTGGTTCCTTTTTGTACAGCAGTAACAGCTTCATCGGCAATTTTTTTATTGTTGCAGCTGTAAATAATTACATCTGCACTTGGCCCCCATAAATATTTTGATTTATGCTGTTTGTAATATTGCGTTAATCCGTTAGTATCGGTGGCCGCACTGCTCCATATTTTTCGTTCCATTATTTCAAACAATAAATTGCCTTCTTTAAATTCTTCCAGCTGGTAATTAAAAGCCGCATTATAATTTTCTAAATGGGCTTTATAATATTCCAGAGATTTTACACTAATAAATTTTTGCAGTAAAGCCGCATTGTTTTCTCCTTTATAAATTTCGGGGTTGGTTTTATATTCCCTTACAAAATTTAACCAGTCGGCACCTTTAATATTATTTTTACCAGTCAATATTATTTTATTACTTACCGCAAAATCTTTAGCGCCATTTTTTGCCGGGTTTGCCACAACACTATCGGCAAAGCGAAATAAGTCGGCATCTTTAACAACTGCATTTCTTTTATAATTAACTGTTTTAAGTACATTTTTTGTAAAAAGATCTTTGGCAGCATTTACCCTGCTGTCCTGCTGTACTTTTTGTTTTATTTCATAAAGATATGCGGCATCATTTTTTATAGTTTGTACCGGTACCACACTCAGCCTTTTTACAATATGCCATCCATAAGGTGTAGCAAACGGCGCAGTATAATCGCCATCTTTTGCAAGAGCAAAAACAGCTGCTTCAAAAGAGGGTTCAAATTTGCCGGTAGTAAATTCGGGCATGGTTCCGCCGGATAAATAAGTTAATTTATCGTCGCTGTATATTTTTGCTGTCTCCGTAAAATCGGCACCGGCTTTTAAAAGTAAATAAATGGAGTCGGCTTTTTGCTGTACCAGTTTATTGTTTGCAGTTGCATCTCCCGGAGGAATGGCCAGTAATAATTGTGCTACTTTCCATTTGCCCACGGCTTTTCTTTGGTTAATTACTTTAAAAACATGTACACCTTTTTTAGACCGGTAAGGTTTACTGGCTTCATCTTTTTTTAAAGCAAAAATAATTTTTTCGTATTCGTACGGCAACGAAAAAACAGTGATGTAGCCAAGATCCGCAGCTTTTATTTTAATAGCAGCGTCACTAACGGCTGCTGCAATTTTATTATAATCTGCAGCCCCGGCCACAACATCGGTATAAATTTTTTGCATAGCATTAAATGCTTTTACAGAATCGGCTGCTGTTGCATTTGCTGCCAATGGTGTAAAAAAATGAATTACCTGCAAATCTTTTTGTGCGTTATTAAAAGCTTCGTTCACCAGGTTATTCATAACATCATCATTGGTCATATAAGTATCTACTATCTGGTTGCGAAAAGTTTGTAAATCTCCTGATAGCTGCGGCAATGTATCCAGCCGGGCATCTTTTGCGGCTTTTACTTTTAGTTTAAATTTTAAATAAAGGTCAAGGTATTCTTTAACTGCTTTTTCATTATCGCCGGCACCGCTATTATTTTTATTATAGGCCCTTAAAAATTCATCTTTATCTACTGGGGTATTGCCATAAGTAAACAGGGTTTGTGTATATACTGCCGAAAAATTTAAAGCAACGGCAAACAGTAATAAAATTCTTTTTATCATCAGTAAATGTTTTAAAGTTTGGTTTTCCATTTTACTTCAAGCAGGTCGTTCATTTGAAGCAGGGTAAGTTTTTTGCCAATTATATTTTTGTTTTTATCCAGTAAATATAAAGTGGGGGTTAATGTAATATCGTACAACTGGCGAAAGCTGGGTTTTTGTGCAGCAAAATCTGCGTCTTCCATTGCTTTTGTTTTGTACACATGCGTCCACTCTGTTAGCCGTTTGTCGGTTATAAATTTTTTCCATTCCGGCAACACGTTTTCTTTATCATCGGGTGTAAGTACGGCATAAATTTTTACGCCATGGTTTTTCCAGCTGGCCTGATAAATAGAATCCAGCCTGGGTACTTCTTCTTTACAATGGCCACAGTTTGGATCCCAAAAACAAATCACTGTAAAGTCTGCATCAATATTATAAAGTGGCGATTGTTTACCAGTAGTGTCAATCATTTCCATGTTGGCGGCTTTTTCTCCAATTAAATTTGCCATCAGCATATAGGCCCTGCGGCTGATAGACTCCATTTGTTTTTGATTGAGCCAGCCGGTTAAACCTTTGCTATGGTATTTATTAAACAGGTGAACAAACACCGCATCCTGCCCCATATATTTTGGGTTAATATATTCGTCGGTTAACCAATTTAATAAAAATTTATACATCTCGGGGCTTGTACGTGCCAGCAATAATTTATAATCTACATCTTTAATAATGCTGTCGGCCAACTGTGGTAAAATTTCACGGTACCAGCGTTCAATTTTATTTAAAAAGAAAGGAGTTCTTATAATCCGTTCGTCCATAAAAGTAACGCCATCCCAAAAATGCGCTTTGTAATAATTATAATTATCAATCGTGTCCTGCCTGGTAACGGGATAAGCCACTGGCACTATAGGCTCCTTCATAGCACTAAGTAAAGCCGCCATCATTGAAGCCGGTTGGTTTTTTATAAAATTATTTCTAAAAGTATTTAGTTCGTTGTTGTAGGTGTTATAATTTTTTTCGTGCAGCAAACTGTCTTGTTTTGTAGTGGCATTCATAAATCCCATTCTTGCCTGCTGTAATTGCATACCTTTTTTTGCTACAAATTTTTGGTATTGTACGTACAGCGTATTGGCCCCAGAGCCGGTAACAAAAGTTTTATTTACAAGATCAGTAGTATCTGCCTTTACCAGTATTTTTTGTTCTTTATCAAGTAAAAATTCTGTTCGTAAATTTTTACCCGGAAAAACAATAACATAAATGCCGCCGGGCAATTTTTGTTTGCCTTTAAAAATGGCCGTACCTGTTTTGCTAACTGCGGCCGAATCGGCAACGTTTAAATTACTGCCCATGTAATAAGTAAGATAGGCAATACCCTTTTTGTATTGCGGAGCCTGTAAAGTAATTTGATGGCCCTGTGCAAAAAGCCGGTTGCAGCTTACTAAGGTTAAAAAGAAAAAGATATATTTTTTCATGATATTATAAGGATAGCAAATGTATTTAAAAAGGCTGATTAAAGTGCAGTGGCCTCTTTGCTTTACATTTAACAATTACAAATTATTAACAAAACAATATTGATGAATATTAAGGTATTTTTGCTGCCGTGAAAAAACAACAGAAAAAAATAATACTGCAAAATATACTGGTTACCGATTATGCTGCCGAAGGTAAAGCGCTGGCCAGGCAGGATGGTAAAGTAATTTTTATATCGGGTGCGGTACCCGGCGATGTGGCCGATATATTTATTACCAAAAATAAAAAAGACTGGGCCGAAGGCAGGGTAGAAAAAATTATCACCTACTCCAAAGAAAGAGTAAACCCGTTTTGTAAACACTTTGGCGTTTGCGGTGGCTGCAAATGGCAAATGCTGCCTTATGCAAAACAATTAGCGTACAAACAGCAGGAAGCCGAACAAAACTTAAAACGTATTGGAAAAATAAACCTGCCCGAAATATTACCCATTATTGGCGCTGATGATGATAAATACTATCGCAATAAATTAGAATTTACTTTTAGTAACAAAAGATATTTATTGCCGGGAGAAATGACCGCCTACCCACTCCCCGAAGTGGGGATTTCCGAAGAGCTTGATTATTTAAAAGATTTATCTAAAATTGGGGTGTCCGAAAATCCCCCTTTGGGGGGCGGGGGGGCCTTAGGTTTTCATGTACCCCGCCTGTTTGATAAAATAATTGATATTGAAGAATGTTTTTTAATGGATGGCGTAAATAACAGCATCCGCAATACCGTTAGAGATTTTGCCTTACTCCATAGCTATTCTTTTTACGATGTAAGGGCTCATACGGGCTGGCTGCGAAATATTGTTATCCGCTATTGCAGCACCGGCCAGTTGATGGTAAATATGATTTTTAATAATGAAGATGAAACAGAACGTAAAAAACTGCTTGATCATTTGCTGCAGCAGGTACCTTCAATAACTACTTTATTATTTACCATCAACCCTAAATGGAACGATACCATTTATGATTTAACACCACAGGTTTATTTTGGAAAAGGCTTTGTAATTGAAAAGCTTTCCACAGGATCCTTTGAAGAAGCATTTCAATTTAAAATTTCACCTAAATCATTTTTTCAAACCAATACCAAACAGGCCGAAAAATTATATACCGTTACAAGAGAGTTTGCTGCACTAACCGGGGCAGAAGTGGTGTACGATTTATATTGCGGCACGGGCAGCATTGGCATTTTTTTAAGTAAAGGCGCAAAAAAAATTATTGGTGTAGAAGTTATTGAAGATGCCATTGAAGACGCCAAAGAAAATGCTGCCTTAAATAATATTACGCATGCCCATTTTTTTGCCGGCGACGTAATTAAAATTTGTAACGATGAATTTTTTGCAGCGCATGGCCGTCCTGATGTTATTATCACCGATCCGCCACGTGCAGGCATGCATGATAAATTAGTAACAAAACTTTTAGAAATTGCCGCCCCTAAAATAGTTTATGTAAGCTGTAACACTGCCACACAAGCCAGGGATATAGCTTTGCTGAGCGAAAAATATACAGTGGAAAAAATACAGCCGGTAGACATGTTTCCGCACACACACCATATAGAAAGTGTGGCGCTGCTGCTGCTGAAATAATTTATTTACAATTAACTTTACAAGATGGCATATAATAATTACGGTAACAAAGTGCAAAGAGATACACCAATTGTTTTTAATCTTATCATAATTAATGTATTAGTATATGCAGCACAAAAAATAATTGGCGACAAAGTAACCGACGTTATAGCTTTATTTCCAATTAACAGTGCTTTTTTTATGCCTCATCAGGTTATAACGCACATGTTTGCACATTCCCCAAACTCTTTAACACACATAATATTTAACATGCTTGGATTGTGGATGTTTGGAAGTATGCTTGAAAAATATTGGGGAGGAAAAAAGTTTCTAATTTTTTATGTACTGTGTGGGCTTGCAGCTGCAGCATTGCATTTAATAATGCAGTACGTTAGAAATCCTGAAGCTGGACAAATTACACAGGCCATGTATGATCAGGCAGTAGCAACACAAGGTTATATTCCTAAATATTTTTTGGGAGGTGCTGTAGGTGCTTCGGGTGCAGTTATGGGGGTTATGGCAGCATTTGCTTATTTATTTCCCAACACTCAATTATTTATGATGTTTATACCTATACCCATAAAAGCAAAAATTGCTATACCTATAATGGTAGCAATAGATTTGTTTGGTGGCTTTGCAGGTATACCAGGAGATAATATTGCACACTTTGCTCATTTAGGGGGAGCAATTGCAGGTTTTTTACTGGTGCTGTACTGGAACAAAACCAACAAAAAAACTTTCTACTAACTCTTAACAATCTTTTGTTGTAACTGTTAGTAAATTTACAACACAATATATTTACCATGGGAGAGTCGGACCGTTACCAGGATTACAGGGGATTAACCAGGCGCAGGTTTACACTTGGCCAGCCGGGCAATGCACTTTTTGCTTTAGTGGCAGCTAATTTAATTTTCTTTTTTTTATTATTGCTTTCCAGGGTATTTTATTTATTTACACACCAGGGCACAGGAGGTATAGCTTTAGAGTTTGATGCAATAAAATGGTTTGCGTTACCGGCAAGCCTTACCCGGTTAAGCGAAATGCCGTGGACCCTTATTACCTACATGTTTTCTGTTGGAGGACTGGAAACATTTCCTTTGTTGATTACCATGCTCAGCAGTATGCTGTGGTTATGGGCCTTTGGTTATATTTTGCAAGACCTTTCGGGTAACCGCTTAATTTTTCCTATTTATATTTACGGCAGTTTAGTTGGTGCTGTTTGTTTTCTTGCAGCAGTATATGCCATACCTCAATTACAATTTTTAAAAACCAACGGATATTTATTTGGTTCGCAAAGCGGCACAGCGGCTATTGCTATGGCAGTAACATCACTCTCGCCACAGTACCGTATTTTTAAAAATATTGGCCGCGGCATACCGGTGTGGGTGTTAACCGGTTTGTTTTTACTGGTAAATTTAATAAGTGCTTTTTCGCTGGAGAGTGCTAACAGTTTTGCCACTTTAGGTGGCGCTTTAGCCGGTTTTATTTTTGTGGTTTTACTGCGGCGCAATAAAGACTTAAGTGTATGGATGATTAACGGGTACGATTGGTTCATTAATATATTTAACCCCAATAAAAATCAAAAAGTAAATAAGCTAAAAGAAAAAGTTTTTTATAATGCCGGTAACCGAAAACCCTTTAGCAAAACCGCTAATGTTACCCAGCAGCGGATAGATGAAATATTAGATAAAATTTCGCAGCAGGGGTATCATTTTCTTACTGATGAAGAAAAAAATATTTTAAAAAGAGCCAGCGAGGAAGAATTATAAATAAATTTTTGTTTGCGGTAATATCAATTACTGTAAAAAATTACCAATATTATTTTTAATCATAAAAGCTGGTGTTGCTCCTTAGGGTGTAAGGGCTAAAACCTTATCTTTATATCATGCCCAAAAACCTGTTCCGGCGGATTACAAAAAAATTTTTCATCTTCTGCAATTGTATTGTGGCGGTTTTATTTTTATTGGGATGCTATGGCGGCTGGTTTAATCCAAAATATTTTTGGCCTGTTGGTTTGCTAACACTCGGCTCGGTTTATTTACTGGCTTTATTGCTGCTGTTTATTATATTCTGGTTATTTGTAAAAGCCAGATGGTCGTTAATTTCTGTTATTACCATTTTAGTGGCGTTTAAGCCGGTAACCAATCTTGTTCCATTAAGGTTTGCTTATCTTTTTTCTCAAGAAAAACATGCCAATGCTATACGGGTTATGAGCTGGAATGTAGAACATTTTGATATTTTAGAACACCAAAGCCATCCCGAAAAAAAACAGGATATGCTTAATCTTATAAAAGATTATCAACCTGATGTTGCGGTATACCAGGAAATGGTGGGAAGCGAACTGAACAGTAAGGCCATAAATTATATACCCGAAATTATGGACCGGGTAGGTTTTACCGATTACAATTATTCTTATAATCCTAAACTTGATTTTGACGGGCAGCATCATTTTGGCATCATCACTTTTTCAAAATATCCCATCATCAACAAACAAACCATTAGTGCTTACCCCAACGATTATAATTCTATTTTTCAATTTACAGATATTGTAAAAGGAGCAGATACCTTCAGGGTTTTTAATGTGCATTTACAATCACTAAAGTTCAGCACTACTAATTTACAGTACCTGGAAAAGCCGGGCATTGCTGATGAGAGCGATCTTAAAAAATCGAAAAGCCTTATCAGTAAATTAAAAAAAGGTTTTTTAAAAAGGCAATTACAGGCCGACAGGGTTAGGGCAGAGATAGATAAAAGCCCTTACCCCGTAATGGTTTGCGGCGATTTTAATGATGTGCCCAACAGCTATGCTTATAACACACTCGGCAAAGGCTTACAAAATACCTTTGCAGAAAAAGGCAGTGGCTTTGGCAGAACCTTCAGCGGCATTTCGGCCACGCTGCGTATTGATAATATTTTTGTAAGCGAAAATTTTGAAGTAAAACAATTTGCACGGGTTAAGAAAAAATTAAGCGATCATTTTCCTGTTATCACCGATGTGCAAATAATAAAATAATGATACTTTTGATTTACAAATGAAAAAAAATACTTCATATTATTTTTTCTGTTGCCGTTGCGGCATGTAATATATCTTTGTTACGGCATCTCTAATAAAAGGTGCAATAATTTCAAATTAATTTTTAATCTAAAATAAATTTCCCTTTGGGGAAATAGGGTATGCCATTAAAAATCTATAACACCATTTCCAGAGAGAAAGAAATCTTTACACCCATTACACCCGATCATGTGGGCATGTATGTGTGCGGCCCCACCGTGTACAGCGATGTGCATTTAGGCAACTGCCGCACCTTTATTTCTTTTGATATTATTTACCGGTACTTAACCTACCTGGGTTACAAAGTGCGTTATGTACGCAACATTACCGATGCCGGGCATTTAGAAGGCGACCGTGATGAAGGTGATGATAAGTTTAGTAAAATAGCAAGGTTGCAACAGGTAGAGCCAATGGAAATTGTACAAAAATATACTCTGGGCTTCAGGCATGTAATGCAATTATTTAATAACCTGCCGCCATCTATTGAGCCCACTGCAACCGGGCATATTGCCGAACAAATAGAAATGGCAAAAAAGATAATAGCTAACGGCTATGCGTATGAGGTAAATGGCACCATTTATTTTGATGTAGAAAAATACAGTAAGCAACAACCCTATGGTATTTTAACCAACCGAAAACTGGAAGATCTTTTAGAAGGCACCAGAGAATTGGGCGGACAGGATGAAAAGCGGGGCCGGCTGGATTTTGCTTTATGGATAAAAGCCAATCCCGAACATTTAATGCAATGGCCCAGCCCCTGGGGAATGGGTTTTCCGGGATGGCATATTGAATGCTCGGCCATGAGTGAAAAATATTTAGGAAAACAATTTGATATACACGGTGGTGGTATGGATTTGGCGGCCACACACCACACCAACGAAATTGCACAAAACCATGCCTGCAACAAAACCAGCCCTGCAAATTACTGGATGCACACCAATATGCTAACGGTTAACGGCACCCGTATGAGTAAAAGTTTGGGCAATGGGTTTTTACCCGAAGAATTATTTACCGGCAACCACCCGCTGCTGGAAAAAGCTTACTCGCCCATGACCACCCGTTTTTTTATGCTGCAAACACATTACCGCAGTACATTAGATTTTAGCAACGAGGCTTTACAGGCAAGTGAAAAAGGTTTTAAAAGATTATGGGAAGCTTACGAAGTGCTGAAGAAATTTACAATTGCACACAGCAATGCTGCAGCAAAAGATGTAGAATTAAATACCAAATGTTTGCAGTTGGTTACAGCATTTGATGAAAACATGAGTGATGATTTTAACACCGCTAAGGTATTGGCCGGTATGTTTGAGCTGGTGCCTGTAATTAATTCTGTTAAAGATGGATTGATAACTGCAGATGCATTGGCTTCATCTACCTTAGTTTTAATGCAGCAAAAATTTAAAGCTTATATAGAAGATGTGTTTGGTTTAACTGACGAATTTAATTTAACTGATGGTAAATTTAGTGCTGTAATGGAATTATTAATCGACATTAGAAAAGAAGCAAAAGTAAAAAAAGATTTTGCCACCAGCGATAAAATAAGAAACCAGTTAACCGCAATTGGTATTAATTTAAAAGATGAGAAGGGTGGGGAGATGAGTTGGAATATTGGTTAAAATGTAAACGGGAAGAATAAGCAGGATAATAGCTAAGAGGAGAAAAGAGAAAAAGAGAAAAGGAATAAAAAGAGACAGGCAAAACAGTTGTTTTTTTTTCATTATCATTGTTCTTAAAATACTGCTCATGCGTATTGATATTAATAAACTTACAGGAATAGTTATTAATCTTTGCATTAAAATACATTCTAAAATTGGCCCCGGTTGTTTTGAAAAAGTTTATGAAGAGATTTTATTTTACGAGTTAACAAAACTGGGTTTTAAAGTAGAAAGACAAGTTTTACTTCCGATTGAATATGAAGAATTAAAAATTAATAATGCCTATAAACTGGATTTGTTAGTTGAGGATATGTTGGTATTAGAATTAAAGTCATTAACCCCAATGCCTCCGGTATATTTTAAACAAATTCGTACACAACTTTCATTATTAAATCTTAAACATGGCATGTTATTAAATTTTAAAGTAGTATTAATGAAAGAAGGAATATACAGAGTATATAATAATTTTGGAAAGGAGTTTTTATTTTTCTTAAAAAAACCACCGCCTTGGGCGGTGGTAATGTACTGATGGCTATGCCTTAACTTTGGTAGATGTCGAATAGTAAATATCGAAAGCTCTCACACGTAGTT
>JAYURK010000129.1:0-4121 GCA_043756235.1 Ferruginibacter sp.
TTTAAAACTGGGATTGAGTTACTATAATGCAGATAAGTATGATGATGCTTTAACCAATTATCAAACGCTTGTTCAAAAATACCCGCAGAGTGCGGAGGCGGATGAAGCAACCGGCATTATGAAGAACATTTATATAGAAATTGGCAAGCCCAATGATTATGTTGAAATGATGCGCCGGGCCGGCAAAACCATTTCTACCAGCGAAGCCGATTCTTTAACCTATACTTCTGCTGCATTAAAATACAATGCCAACGATTGCAATGCAGCGCTTGCGGGGTATAAAAATTATTTGTCAAGATTTCCTGATGGCGCTTACATTTTAGAAGCCAATTATTTCAGCAGCGAATGCTACAATGCAGCAAAAGATTTTCAGAATGCTTTAACAGGGTATGATTACGTAAACAGCAAGGGCCTTAACCGTTTCTTCGAAAAAGCCACACTGGAAGCGGCCCGTATCAGTTATTTTGAACTGAAGGATTATGTAAAAGCCAAAAAATATTTTGAATCACTAACTGGCGGTTCTGTCAACCAGGCTAACCAACTGGAAGCATTGCGTGGGTTGGTACGCACTTATTACCAGTTGAAAGATTATGCACAGGCAAATACCGCGGCTAAAGACCTGCTTAGCAAAAAAGGTATCAGCACCGACGACAGATCTGTTGCATTCCTCGTGCTTGGTAAATCGCAGCAGGCAAATAATGATTGCGCCGCCGCCATAAGTTCTTTTAAATCATGTGCAGCCATAAACAAGGCGGCGTGGGGTGCCGAGGCACGTTACGAAATTGCCAATTGCCAGTTCAGCACGGGCAGCCTTGCTGTTGCCGAAAAATCGGCACTGGCAGTAATTAAAGAAACAGGTTCTTACGATATCTGGGTAACCAAAAGTTATATTTTATTGGGCGATATTTTTATGCAGCAGAAAGATTATTTCAATGCCAAAGCAACCTATGAAAGTGTTGCTAAAAATTCGGTAATACCCGAATTAAAAACTGAGGCGCAACAGAAATTGGAGAAAGCCATCGCAGAGGAAAAGGCAGTGAGTAAAGTTGGAGGGAATTAATAATTGGGAATTGGGAAATAGGATTAAAAGTATCAATAAAATAATCATGCAAAAAATTAAATATTCAATGATCAATATTCAATTATCAATATTCAATAATAAAAGTAACAGTACTAAAATAGCCATTTGTTTATTGCTTATTGCAAATTGCTTATTTCCCATTGCTGCATCAGCGCAAAAAGATACGCTCAAAAAAACATCAACCATTGATATTAACTCGGCTTATAAACCTGTGTTGCGCAATGCAGTAAAAATTAATTTTTCGGCAACTCACTTAAATGCTGATACAACTGCTCCCGTTTTAACCTATAATATTCCGCCGCAAAATTTATTTTATTCGTACCAGCCAATACCGTTGAATCCACTGGCTTTGCAGCAGGATACGAACCTCTATCTGGGCTTACGTAATTATGTGAAAGTGGGTTACGGCAATTTGGCAACACCTTATGTAAGTGCAGGATTTAGTTTTGGAGATGGCAAAAAGTTTTTAGCAAATGTATATGCCAGTTATATTTCTTCAAAAGGCAAATTAGTGTACCAGGATTATTCAAAGCTGAATCTTAAAGCTGCGGGCAGTATTTTTTTAACCGCTAATGAAGTGTATGCAGGGGTTGATGTGAAACTGGATGAAAATTTCCTGTATGGTTATGATACGGCCATATATAAGTACAGTAAGAAAGATGTGCGGCAGCAGTTCCAGGATGTCTCCGCTAAAATAGGCATACGTAATACTAAAACGGGGGAGTTTGGAATAAACTACAATCCTAATTTGCAGGTAAGCAATTTTATCAATGTAAATAAACTTAACGAAACCTCTTTCATTTTAACCGCACCGGTTGAAAAACAATTTGGCGAAGTATTTACTTTTAGAGTAGAGGCCAAAGCAGATATTACTGCTTACACAACAAAAAATTTGCTGCCCGCTAATGTAAAGATCAATAACAATGTTTTCCAGGTGGCACCTTCGTTGGTTTTCTCAACACCACGTTTCAGTATCAATGGCGGCGTAGTTCCAACCTGGGATGATGGTAAATTTATATGGTTACCCAATGTATTTGCCGAAGCTTTTATTAAAGAGAATGTTTTTGCATTCCAGGCTGGATGGGTAGGGCGTTATACAAAAAATACGTACCGAAATCTTTCTGCAATAAATCCATACTTAAAACCAATAACTGCACAATTAAACACCAAAGAAACAGAATATTACGGCGGCATAAAGGCAACGCTTGGCAAGCATTTTAACTTTAATGCAAAAGCGGGGTATGTTACCTACACAAACCTTCCGTTTTTTATTAACGATACGGCAACTGATAACAAGGGCTTTGTTATCAGTAACGAAACAAGGGTAAGTAATTTTAAAATACATGGTGATATAAGTTATATAAGTAAAGAAAAATTTACCGTATCTGCGGGGCTTACTTTTAATGGTTATACCGGCATGAAGAACAATGCAAAAGCCTGGCATACCATACCGATGGAGTTCACAAGTTGTTTACGCTGGTGGGCATTTAAACAGGTTTTGTTAAAGGGTGATTTTTACGCATTTGGCAAACAGCATTACCTTGCTAAAGGCAATGTAAGTAAAGTAATGGACCCCGGCTCTGATTTTAGTGCAGGTATAGAATTTAAGATCAATAAAACTTTCAGTGCGTGGATGGACGTAAATAACATCTTCAACACAAAATACCAGCGCTGGCATAATTATGAAGTGTACGGAATGAATTTGATGGGAGGACTGCGGGTTAATTTTTAGCACGGTCTCTCCCAGCCCCCTCTAACTCCCCGGAAGTGGGAGGAAATCTGTAGATTAAGCGAGAAAATTTTATAGCATGAACTTCCATTTTAAAGTTCCCTCTCTTGGAGAGGGCTTGGGGAGAGGTTGGAGTGGGGCTTTTTCTCTATCTTTGTTTCAATGCAAAAACAAATTGCTTCCTTTCTTTTTCAGCATAAAACCTGCCCTTTACCAGGCGTAGGTACTTTAGCGATACATAATTTGGGGGCTGAGGCTGATTTTACAAATAAAACAATTGCAGCACCTAAACCTTATATTCAGTTTAGGGCTATTGAAACTGATACGGCCGGGTTATTGGATTACCTGGCTGAATCAACACAAGTCAGTAAAGCTGAAGTAGCAGAATCGCTGGATCATTTCTGCGATAAGCTTAAAAAGCAAATCACCGGTCAGGCAAATGCAAAACTGGACAGCATTGGAAATTTCTTTATTGATGAAACTGGTAAGATCAATTTTACCCCGGAAGAATTACCCCTAACATTTTTGCAACCGGTATTTGCCGAAAGGGTAATTCACCCTGATGCTGAGCATAATATTTTAGTAGGAGATAAGGAAACTACCAATACGGTAATGACAGAATTTTTAGCTCCAAGATCTGTATCAAAAGACCGGTGGTGGATATGGGCGATTGTTTTGGCAGCAATTTGTTTGCTTGCACTCCTTATTTATTTTACACAATTTAACGGTACATCTTCTTTTGGGAATGCCATAAAAATCTAACTCATTCATGATCCATTATACAGGTTGCCCTGTTTGTAATAGCGAATTGATACAGGAGCAACTTGCTGCCAAAGACCATACGGTTTCTCAAAAAATATTTTCTATCTGGCAATGTAATGCCTGCACAGCAAGGTTTACACAGGATGTGCCGGAACAGGATGCGATTGGTACATACTACGCATCTGATAATTATATTTCTCACAGCGATACAAAAAAGGGGATCATCAACAGCCTGTACCATTTAGTAAGAAAAAGAACACTGGGTGCCAAAAGAAGATTGATGATTAATGAAACGGGGATGACCAAAGGAAAGATATTGGATATTGGTTGCGGCACGGGAGCTTTTCTGCAAAGTATGAAAGAGGCAGACTGGGAAATAACAGGCTTAGAGCCTGATATGGTTGCCAGGAATAAAGCTGTAGAATTGTATAATATTCATCCGCTGGAATCAGCAAAATTATTTGAATTGAATGCAGCTTCTTTTAACGCCATCAGCTTATGGCATGTGCTGGAGCATGTGCATGAATTACATGCGTACATAAAACAAAT
>JAYURK010000130.1:0-12041 GCA_043756235.1 Ferruginibacter sp.
AGAAAAAACATTTACAAAAAAGAAAAATTAAAAATACCATCCGGTTTTGAATTTTTGATCTTAATCACGTAGGGATACAACGTTGGTAGAAAATTCGAAAAATGCAACAAAATCCCGTAGGGATGAAAGAAAGACAACAAATAAAAAAGAAAAAACATTTACAAAAAAGAAAAATTAAAAATACCATCCGGTTTTGAATTTTTGATCTTAATCCCGTAGGGATAAAACGTTGGTAGAAAAAACAGATATAGTTTAACCAAGTCCCGTAGGGACGAAAGAAAAATAACAAATTAAAAATTGACACCATCATCAAAAATAGCCCTCAAATTAAAATCCCTCCGCACATCAACCAAAATAAAATTGTTGATTGTAACAGGTTTAATCGTTTGGTTTTATTTCTCTCTTCCCAAAAAATTATTCAACACACCAACCAGCTATGTAATTGAAGATGCTAACGGCAATTTATTAAATGCCACCATTGCAGCCGATGGTCAATGGCGCTTTCCTTACAATCAAAATGTGCCGCAAAAATTTGTTGATTGCATCACCACCTTTGAAGACAAACGTTTTTTTAAACATCCGGGTGTAGACCCTGTTTCTATTGGCAGGGCCGTGGTAAAGAATATAAAAAATAAAGGTGTGGTACAAGGCGGCAGCACATTAACCATGCAGGTGATACGGCTATCAAAAAAAAATGATAAACGCAGCATCTGGAATAAATTAAAAGAAAGCATACTGGCAGTGCGGTTAGAAATGTCATTTGCCAAAAAAGAAATAATAGCATTATATGCCAGCAATGCACCATTCGGCAGTAATGTAGTGGGGCTTGATGCAGCTGCATGGCGCTATTACGGACGCAGTGCAGATAAATTAAGCTGGGGCGAAATGGCAACGCTGGCGGTATTACCCAATGCACCTTCGTTAGTGCATCCTGGAAAAAACAGGGAGGTGTTGTTGAAAAAAAGAAATATGCTGTTAGATAAATTAGTGGATGCAGGTAAAATAGACAAAAGCAGTTGCGACCTCGCCAAACTGGAATCTTTACCCGGCCACCCCTTACCGTTACCACAATTTGCTTCGCATTTATTACAACGTTTTAAAAAAGAAAAAACTGGAGAAACAAAAATAAAAACAACACTAGATGGTGCGTTGCAAAAAAATGTATCGGCAATTAATCAGCAGCATCAGGCTGTTTTAAAAGGAAATGGCATTAACAATGCCTGCGCCATTGTGCTGGATGTTGAAACCGGAAATACAATAGCTTACGTGGGAAATATTTACGCACCACATAATAAAGAAATGGAAAGCGATGTGGATGTAATTGCAGCACGCCGATCTCCCGGCAGTGCATTAAAACCGATATTGTATGCAGCCATGTTGAGTGATGGATTAATTTTACCTAATTCCATTATACCCGATATTCCAACACAAATAGGAAGTTATGCGCCGCAAAATTTTGATTTGGGTTATGATGGTGGCGTACCGGCCAACAGGGCCCTGGCAAGAAGTTTAAATATTCCTGCCATAAAATTACTGCAGCAATATAAATACCAGCGCTTTTACGAAACCTTGCAGCAGTGTGGTATTACAACATTAAATCGTTCTGCAGATACGTATGGTTTAAGTTTAATTTTGGGTGGTTGCGAAGTAACTGCATGGGATATTGCCGGTGTTTATGCAAGCATGGCACGTACATTAAATCATCAAACAAAAAATTATGGAAAAATAAATCCAAATGATTTTCACCCGCCGAATTTTATTTCAAATCAAAAAACATTCGATATTCAACATTCGCCATCAAACATTCCTTTAGACGCAACCTCCATCTACTTCACCTTCCTGGCCATGCAGGAAGTAATGCGGCCCGGCGAAGAGGGTTTGTGGCAGCAATTTACTTCTTCACAAAAAATAGCCTGGAAAACCGGCACCAGCTTTGGTTTTAGAGATGGTTGGGCCATTGGCCTTACACCAAAAAATGTAGTAGCCGTTTGGGTGGGTAATACCGATGGTGAAGGTAGGCCTGGATTAATTGGCATACAAACGGCAGCTCCAATTCTGTTTGATATTTTTCGGCTGCTGCCCAACGTTAGCTGGTTTACAAAACCAAAATATAATTTTAGTTTTGTGCCTGTATGCAGGCAAAGTGGGTATCGTGCCAATATTGATTGCCCCGATGTGGATACTTTATTTATGCCACCCAACGGAACAAAAGTTCCGCAATGTGTGTACCATAAAATAATTCATTTAGATGCCACAGGAAATTTCAGGGTTACGGAACAATGCGAAAGCCCTTCGGCCATGCAGCACAAAAGCTGGTTCATCCTCTCCCCTGCAATGGAATATTATTACAAACAAAAAAATGCCGACTATAAAATATTACCACCCTTTAAAACGGGTTGCCAATTTGCAGAAACCGGAAAAGTAATGGAGATCATTTATCCGCAGGCAGATGCAAAAATTTATGTACCGCTGGAAGTAAGCGGACAAAAAGGCAAAACCATTTTTACTGCTGCCCACCGCCGCAGCAGTGCAAAAATTTTCTGGAGTTTAGATGATAACTTTATCGGCACCACACAAAACTTTCATCAGATGGGTTTAAACCCCTCCCCGGGAAAACATATTATTACCCTGGTGGATGAAAATGGAATAAGTTTGAGCAGGCAGTTTGAAATATTGGAGAAAGAAAATCGTTGACGCTAATTAAAACGCAATCATCTTATAAATAAGTAATAAGATTTTACAAATTTGAACTATAACTAAAATCATTATCAAATTTCTCCTTATTTTTAAACCCTAAATTATACAGGTATGCCAATACGTATGGAAGATGATCCGCAGGATCAACAGGATTTTAATGAAAGCAGTACATCGGGGGGAAGAAGCAGTGGTGGCGGAGGTGGTGGTGGTTTATTAAATTTTTTACCGCTTATTTTTGGATTGTTCAGGGGTGGCGGCGGCGGCAAAAAAATTATTTTTTTATTAATTGCGGCTGCAGCGGCATACTTTTTTTTATTTAGAAACAGTTCGGGCTGCGGTTCAAATATTTTACAAAATCTCTTTTCGCAAAGTGGATATAATTTTAGTCCCGAGCAATTTAAAAAAGCAAATGTTTATGAAGCACTGGCAGATGATAATAAAAAAAATCCTTTGCCCGAAAGTGTCTCTTTACTGCGTTTTGCACCCGACCGCCAGGATCAGGGTAAGCAAGGCAGTTGTGTTGCGTGGAGCAGTGTGTATGCAGCAAGAACAATTGTAGAAGCAGCATCAACAGGGCAAACCGGAAACAACACTGCCTATAGTCCGGCATTTGTATATAATCAAATTGGGTTAGAAGGTTGTCAGGGTGCATACATACAAAATGCCATGGAGTTTATGACTGCGAAAGGTGTAGTTGCTTTTAATACTTTTCCTTACGATGAGCAGGATTGCAGCAGGCAACCCAATTCGGCAATGGTAAATAATGCTGCACAAAACCGTATGCATGGTTTTACCAGATTAACAGACGGAGAAAGTGTACAGGGCATAAATGTTAGAGCGGTAAAAGAACATTTGGCAAAAGATGCACCCGTGGTAATTGGTATGATGGTTGGCGGAACTTTTATGCAGGGCATGATGGGAAAGGAAGTATGGGCACCAACTGATGAAGACCGCAGCCAGATGGGTTTTGGCGGACATGCCATGTGTGTGATTGGATATGACGACCGTAAACAGGCTTTTGAAATTATGAACAGCTGGGGACCACAATGGGGCAATAACGGTGTAGGATGGGTGCGCTATGCCGACTTTAAAGAATTTGTAAGAGAAGCTTATGGCATTGACCCCATGCCCAAGCGTGGCGCTGCGGTAAATGTTGCTTTTGAATGTAATATTGGTTTGGTTAAGAATGACGATAAACAATACATTCCTTTAAAATTAAAAACTGCCAATGTTTTTGAAACGGTAAATAAAATAGCAGTGGGCACCAAATTTAAAATGGAAATAAAAAATTCTACTGAGTGCAACATTTATATTTTTGGGCAGGAAACTGATGGCAGCAGTTATACTTTATTTCCTTATCCCAATAAAGATGATGCCACAAAAACATCCTTCTCCCCTTATTGCGGTATCACCGGTTACCGTTTATTTCCCCGTGGTAAAAGTTTAGTACCCGATAATGTGGGCACTAAAGATGTGTTTGCGGCTGTAGTAACCAAACAGGCTATTGACTGGTATGCAGTTAATAATGCTATTTCAAAAAGTACACAAACCAATTATGCTGCAAAAGTTGCAGAAGCCTTACAACTAAATGCAATGCCCAATGTTAGTTTTGCTACAGGCACTGGCGGCACTATAAATTTAAAAGCAGGTAATGGTACACCAAATGCCGTAATTTGTATTGTAGAAGTAAATAAATAAAAGCACCCTTTAATAAATTGAGATACATTTTTGTTATATTTTTTTGCCTGCTTACCTGTTTAAGTAATGCACAAACCCGGGAAACTAAATTGTATAACCCCTGGGCAGATGCGGCAAAAGATATTGCTGCAGCCACTAAAAAAGCAAAAGCCGAAAATAAATATGTGCTGATACAGGCAGGGGGCAACTGGTGCAGTTGGTGCATAGAGTTTAACCGGTTTAGTAAAGCTTATGCAAAAATTGATTCGGTAATAAAAGCATCATTTGTAGTGTATCATTTAAATTACAGCACAGACAACGAGAACAAAAGAACTTTTGCTGCATATGGTTATCCGCAGCGATTTGGATTTCCGGTTTTTATTATTGTAGATGGCAATGGCAACCGACTGCATACCCAAGCCAGCGAATACCTGGAAGATGGAAAAAAAAGTTACAGCAAAAATAAAGTACAATCTTTTTTAGAAATGTGGAGCCCTAATGCGATGAACCCAAAAATGTACGGCGACTAAAATACAATTTATGATTTCGGATTTTAGATTTCAGATTTATAAATACATTTCCTGTTTTACAAAAAAAATCAATACCCGTTACTGTAAAAAAAATTCAACTTTATAAAATACTTTAACTGATTCACACAAATCTGAAATCTAAAATCTAAAATTAATGGGCTCTGCAAATAAATTCCTGCAACTGATAAACAACCGTTTTAAATTCAACCTGTTTTTATTTTCTAAATTGCCCAGTGCATTTTTTAGTGGTGTACGTGTACAATTTGCCGATGAAAATAAATGTGCGGTAACGGTGCCGTATAAATGGTTTAGCCAAAACCCTTTTAAGAGTACCTACTTTGCCTGCCTAAGCATGGCGGCAGAAATGAGTACCGGTGTTTTAGGTTTGGCTCATGTTCACAAAAGAAATCCTTCGGTAAGTATGCTGGTAGTAAATATCAGCGGCAACTTTATAAAAAAAGCAGTTGATAAAACCACCTTTGTTTGTAATGATGGTTTAATTATTAAACATGCTATTGAAGCGGCCATTTTTGATGGCGAAGGAAAAACAGTAATTGCCAAAAGTACCGGCACCAATGCACAGGGCGAAGTGGTAGCAGAGTTTTTAATTACCTGGAGTTTTAAAGCGAAGAAGCAATAATCATTTTTCCATTTTGTTAAATTATTTTCTGCAAATCATAATTCTTTATAAAAAATTACCCGTTCTTTTTTAATAACTGCTGCAGCAATTTGTTTTGCTCTTTCAGCAAATCCATTTCTTTTTTCATTTCAACTAATTGTTGTTGTTGTTCCTGCACAGCTTTTACTAACGGCACTACAAACTCTGCATAACGCAATCCGTACAATCCATTTTCAGATGCCGGTCTATCAATACCACTGAATGTATAATTTAATTCCTGCGCTGCTTTTTCTACATCCTGGGCAATAAAACCTGTTTGCCTTTCTATATTTGAAAATGTTTTTGCAGCACCTTTTTTTATTTTATAATAATTATTGTTAAGGCTGTTTATATCCACAGTATAACTAACCGGTTTTAGTTTGGCGATAAAAGCAATACCGGGCACATCCTGCTGTATGTTTTGTTTATAACGTCCATCAGAAAAAGTTGTCCAACCTACCTGCCCGCCTATGGAGAACACAGATGTACTGCCAATCCTCACTTTATTACTGGCATCAACTATTGCACTTGAGCCAAATGCCGAAGCATTGCTTAGACCAGCCGTGAGTACATTAGAGTTATAGCCTACCACTGTATTAGAACTGCCAGTGATATTGCCGGATAAGCTAAAAGTACCAACGGCAACATTCTCGGACCCGATGCTGTTATTTTCCATAACAGATGAACCCACTGCCACATTTCTAATGCCACTTGTTGAACGAAGTGTTTGGTCGCCAAGCCCAATGTTACTGCTTCCCGTACTGTTTTCTCCACTGTATGATCCAACAAAAATATTACTACCGCCACCCGATGAACGCCAGCCGGAACGGAACCCGATATAAATTGTACCGGATGAAGATGCATTAAAAGCCCCGGCCTGCGATCCAAGAGCAGTATTAAAATTGTGAAAATTTCCGGTGTTGCTGTATAATGCCGAATCGCCAACGGCTACCTGAAATGCTCCTGTTGTATTGCTATAAAGAGCTTTTGAACCAAGGGCAGTATTTTGAAAACCGGTGCTATTATTAAACAATGCCGAATCGCCAATGGCAATAAGGTTGCTACGATTTGTATTTAATCTTAATGCCGATGTGCCAATTGCAATATTACTGTAGCCCGATGTATTGGAATAAAGTGCCTGGTAACCACTGGCCACATTATTGCTGCCCGTGTTATTAAATCGCAAAGCCGAATTGCCACTCGCTGTATTAAAACTGCCCGTTGTATTGAGCCTTCCTGTTTCGTAACCAAAAAAATTGTTACTGCTGCCGTTAGTGTTTTGCAAGCCACTTAAAGAACCGAAAAATGCATTAAAAGAACCTGAAATATTATTTGCGCCACTCAAAGCACCGAAAAAAGAATTTTCCAGACCGGTATTTTTTTGCCCGGCAAAACTGCCAAAGAAACTGTTGTCAGAGGCAGTAACATTATCTCTGCCTGCGTTATCGCCTATAAAAGTATTTTGGAAACCGGTTGCATTTTTCATACCTGCCGCCGAGCCCACCATTACATTGCCATTAGCGTTGTTCACTTTACCTGCATCTATGCCAATAATGGTTGTCCATGAGCCGGTATTATTTTTCCCTGCATTTTTACCAATGGAAACAGTATAATTTGCAGTAGTTGAACTAAAACCAGCTGAGTCGCCAATGGCTGTATTGGATGTACCGGAAATATTTTGTCTTAACGCATTGGAGCCAACTGCTGTATTGTTTGTTGCAAGTGCTGATGAGGATTGATTGAGCGATTCATACCCCACTGCAGTATTATCATTTGCTGTATTGGCATAAAGAGCAGATGTGCCAATGGCTGTATTTCTGATGCCTGTTACATTATTATAAGAACTAAACGCACCCATTGATGTATTATAATTACCAAGAGTGTTATTGATTAAAGAGCCAAAACCGATAGCTGTATTATGTGTACCAGATGAATTGCTAGACAAGCCTGAGAAACCAAACGCAGCATTGTAATTAACATGATCAATTAATCCTGATTTAATATTATTCACTTTAAAGTTTAACACACGGTTATCCGTAGTGCCAATAAAATGTGTTGATGGATCTGTGCCTGCATTACCGGTAAGGTTCCACCCGCTTTTTGCACTTTGCAATTTTATCCAAGCCAATCCATCGTACCAGTAAAAGCTGCTGTCGGCAATATCGGACTGGTACACCAATAAACCTGCAGCAGGTGAGGGGGTATTGCTGTACGTTGCGATAATGTCATTCTTGGAATTAATAACCCTTTTGTGGTACTGGTAATATCTAATTGTGCAGATGCATTGGGTGTGGCAGTGCCAATGCCTATGTTTTGAGAAAATAAATAAGAAGAAATGCAGAAGGAAATACCTACAACAAAGAATGCCTTTTTCATAATAAATATTTTTAATCAACAACGCCAAAACTTTGACCGCCTATATTGATAATACTATTTCCTGAACCACCAGAAATAGCTTTACCGGGTATCCCACCTGCACCCGCTGCGGTTCCCGTTCCATTCTGTCCGGCTTGTGCCCTTGCTCCGCCAATACTACCATTACCTGCTCCTGCTCCATTTGCACCCAAACCCCCTGCGCCGCCGGCAGTAAGTGTTCCGGGCTGACCAGACTGGGCAATAACAGTAGAAGTGCCGCATACACCAAGTACCGAAAATGTAGTTCCTCCGCCTGTACCACCATTTCCAGGGTTAGAGCCGGCACCACCGCCACCACCACCGCCATATTCTCCAATTACATTGCGGCCGCCCCCTCCTCCTCCGCCGCCGCCAGCAGCCACTGTTCCATAGTTATTGATTATTACAGGAACCCCTGCTTTAGTTATTATGGCATGTCCTCCCGGATTGCCGGCTGTGGCAGCCCGGTTACACGGACCACCCATATGCCCGGTTGCACCACTACCACCACCCCCGCCACCTCCTAAAATATTTCCCCGGTTAACGATTGTTATTATAGCATTACCTGGTATGGTGCTAAAATCAATTGCTGCTGCCCCGCTTTGGCCAATTGTTACCCCGGGATAAATCAGGATGGCAAACTTTCTTTTCCCCGGATATTGAGAAGCGTAGGCAGTATTAAAATTAATACCGGTAGCATCAGCGGTAATTTGGATGGAAATTATTTTGCAGGTATCGGTTTCGCAATAGCAATTCCATATTTGGAACGACGAATCAAAAAAATTAAGGCACCGTTCATCGGTATTGTATACATGAAGACCATCCGGCGGGCTGGCAATGGCATTGCGCTGGGCCGAAGTTAACCGGGGAAATAAAACACCTTTATCAGTTGATTTTATTTCCAATGCGGCCTTGGCATTTGGGGCGGTGGTGCCAATACCCACGTTTTGAGAAAAGGATTTCCAGGGAAGACTAAGGAGAGAAATGAAAAAAGAATAATAAATTATAACGAATATTTTTTTCATACGATTATTTTTTTGAATTAAGAAGAGATTCAAGTTTTTCAATTCGTTTCAGCAGTTCATCATTTTGTTTTGAAAGCTCCTGCGCCACTTTTACCAATGACACTACAAACTCTTCATACCGCAGACCGTATAAATCCTTATCATCTTTTGCAGTATCCACACCACTAAAATCATAGCCCAACTCTTTGACGGTTTTCTCAACATCCTGTGCAATAAAACCACTGTACACAATCTGTTCCTTTTGCCTGCGGGCATCTGTTTCAAACTGCAGTGCCGGAATAATTGCTCCATCCTTATCTTTTCTTTCCGGGACTTGCATTATCCTGTCTATCTCATTCAAATCCAGATTGTATGTAACAGGATTTAGGTTATTGATAAAAATCAGGCCCGGAACATTATATTGGATATTTTTCTTTACCCTGCCATCAGAAATATTTGACCAATTGGCATATCCGCCAATTGAAGTGGTGGAGCTATTACCAATTCTTGCCTGATTGTTTGCAGTGCTAATAGCCGACTCACCAAGGGCAATTGAATTAAATATTCCTGCTGCATTTGCTTTTGTGCTTGCACCAATCAAAGTGTTATTCCACCCCATATAAAAAGCTGAACCAGAACCTGCGCCATTGCCTAAGCCTGTATTATACGAGGACGTAAGCACATTTGATAGGGTGTAACTTCCAACTGCTGTATTTTGATCTCCGGTGTTGCCGTTAAAAAAATAAAATGCCTGAAATCCATTTGCAGTATTACCCATCCCGGAAGGATTGTTAAAAAGTGCTTCCATTCCAGTTGCAGTATTATAACTGCCAGTTGTATTGCCCCAAATTGTTTGGTATCCTGTAGCTGTATTATTAATGCCAGTTGAATTTTTATATAGTGCATAATATCCGGTAGCTGTACTATTATTTCCTGCAGTATTTAAGTAAAGTGAATTCATTCCCACAGCAGTATTGCTTCTTCCGTTGGTATTAGTATAGAGTGCTGATGCCCCAACTGCGGTATTCTCAAGTCCGTTAATATTGGAGCGAAGTGCATAAGTGCCCATGGCTGTATTGTACAATCCACTGGTATTTGAATAAAGTGCATCAACGCCGTGAGCAGTATTATTGAACCCGGTGCTATTAGAATAGAGCGCATTCCTGCCGGTTGCTGCATTCCAGTAACCGCTGGAATTATTATAACCCGAACCTCCTCCAATGAATGTATTAAAAATACCTCCGTTTACGTTCGCATTATTTATCCTGCCTGCAAATTGCCCTATAAAAACATTTGTCGGATCATCCGAATGAATTCGCAGCAGTTCGGTACCACTGCTGTTGCGAAGTTTAATAAGAGGCTGGCTGTTGCTTTGTGCAATAAAGGCATCAATAACCAGTTGAGCAGTATCCGCTGAACCTTTGATATGTAATTTAGCAGCCGAAGTGGTAGTGCCAATACCCATGTTTTGCGAAAAAGATTTTTCGGGGAAACTCAGGAGAGCAATGAAAAAAGTATAATAAATAATACCGCATATCTTTTTCATACAGATTATTTTTTAAATCCAAGAAGAGATTCCAGTTTTTCCATACGCTTCAGCAGTTCATCATGCTGTTTTGAAAGTTCCTGCACTGCTTTTACCAGTGGCACTACAAACTCTGCATAACGCAGGCCGTACAAATCCTTATCATTCTTTGCAGCATCCACGCCGCTAAAATCATAGCCCAGCTCTTTGGCTGCCTTCTCTACATCTTGTGCTATAAAACCACTGTACACAATTTGTTCTTTTTGCCTGCGGGCATCTGTTTCAAATTGCATAGCTGCTAAAGCAATGCCGTCCTTATCTTTTTTTTGTGCGGTTTGCATTATCCTGTCTATTGCATTTAAATTCAGGTTATAGGTTACGGGCTTAAGTTTATTAATGAAAGCAAGGCCAGGCACATTCTCTGCTATATTTTTCTTTACCCTGCCATCAGAAATATTTGTCCAATTTGTATAGCCGCCAATTGAAGATGTAGAAGTATTTCCAATTCTTGCCTGGTTGCTTGCAGTAGTAATAACCGACTCTCCAAGGGCAATTGAATTAAATATTCCGGCTGCATTTGCCTGGGTGTTGGCACCAATCAAAGTGTTATTCCAACCCATGCTGTAAATTGAACCATTGCCTGCGCCACTGCCTAAGGCAGTGTTGTAAGAGGAAGTAAGGAGATTGGCGAGGGCGTAACTTCCTACTGCTGTATTTTGTGTTCCGCTAGTATTATTATAAAGTGCCTGATAACCATTAGCTGTATTTCCTGTTCCGGAAGTGTTTCTGGAAAGTGCCTCCATACCGGTAGCTGTATTATAACCACCGCTATTGTTGCTATAAAGTGCAACAGTTCCATTTGCTGTATTATTAAGGCCGCCGGAGTTGTTATAAAGTGCATTATACCCGGTAGCGGTATTATGATTGCCTGTAGTATTGGCAATAAGCGCATATAACCCTGCGGCAGTGTTGCCTCTTCCTGTAGTGTTATAATAAAGTGCAGATGACCCCACTGCAGTGTTTTCAATTCCGGCTGTATTTGAATAAAGCGCATTTGACCCTAAGGCTGTATTGTAAAAACCACCAATATTGGAGTATAGTGCATTAAAACCATGGGCAGTATTATTAAACCCACTGCTATTAGAATAAAGCGCTCTACTGCCGGTTGCTGTATTCCAGTAACCGCTGGTATTGGAATACCCTGCTTCCGCCCCGATAAATGTATTAAAAATACCTCCGTTAACGTTCGCATTATTTACCCTTCCGGAAAATTGCCCTATAAAAACATTTGTCCGATCATCCGAATGAATACGCAGCAGTTCGGTACCACTGCTGTTGCGAAGCTTAATAAGTGGCCGGGTATTGCTTTGCACACTGTTTGCATCTATTACTAACTGGGATGTATCGGCGGATCCTTTTATGTGCAATTTTGCTAAAGGTGTGGTAGTGCCAATGCCGGTGTTTTGAGAAAAGCACAGACATGAAAAAACAAATAAAGAATAAGTAAGAAAGAATATTTTTTTCATCATACACAGTTTTAAGATACATTAAATAAT
>JAYURK010000131.1:0-11933 GCA_043756235.1 Ferruginibacter sp.
TAGTAAAGTTTAGGTGTGGTAACTCAAACTTAACTAATATGGGCGGTTCTAACGAACTGCCCGTTTTTATTTATAATTTAGTCGGACAATAGTGAAAAAGAATAACATTTACTAATAATTTATTTAATCCTTCAGACAGTGCGGCACATTATATTTCCTTTTCTATTGAATATAACGATGATTCTTATTACCCTTCCAAATTTCAGTTTTCATTTTTAGAAATAGATCAAACAGAAGATTCAATACCTTCTTTTTATAAAGCCATTAAAACTGTAACCATGAATTTTAATAATTACAAGGCATTTGTTAATACTGAAATATTTAATGATGTACAATACATCATGTACAACCGGCAACGTAAAATTTATGAACCATCAGATAAATACAAAGAATACAGGTTTATAACATCCGGTTTTGAAAACGAAGACGAAGATGCACAATATTACAGGCAAGTTCCTGTTGGCGATAATTAATTAAAGCGATTTATTCATTCATTGAAGTGACCTTATATGCGTAGAATAAAATTTAATGTAGTAAAACTATTATTTGCTTGTTGTTTGCTGATACTGTCATTAAATGCCAGTGCTACCGACGACCCTCCGTTAATTTCATTTTTTAACGGTGCGGCAGGCGAAATTATAGCAGATCCAAATGCAACACTGGCGAAAGAAACAATTGATAATGTTTTTTATAGTCCGGCATTGTTCACAACAATTGCTAATGCAGCTAATGATAAAATAACTAATGTTATAAGTTTATTCGTTAACGAAGGCTTAATTGAAAATATTAAAACAGATTTTACTGCTCAGGTTACAGTAAAAATCGATTATACACTTTTAAATGGTTCTCTTGGTACTATACCATCGCAAATACTGGAAATAAGCTATACAAAAGCAAGAGGTTTAAAATATAATGCCCGCCAAACCATAAAATTCAATCAATGTCGTAAAGTAAAAGTCACTATTTTAAGTATCAGCACACCAGTTACTTCCTGGGTAGTTTGGGATGTACTACGTTTAGAAAACAGGATGTTGATAAAAAGAGATTATGTTTTTGATAATAATACTTACAATACAAAAATTGCACCACTACATACACAGCCTGCAGCTGATGCTGATGAACTTTTAATTAGCTGGAGTAATGACCCACTGCTGGCTAACGGTAAAACCCATATAGATATTGAATGGACTTGGGTAGATGTTGAAGCATTGGAAAATTATAAAAAACCAGATCCCAATGACAATAACTTATTGAAATTTGATGCCGATCTTATTTTTAAAAATAATTCTACAAGAATAACCATCGAAAGCAAGAGCAATAACGCTTATAAAATACCATTACTTTATGATGGTGCAGGGCAATTATTTTATCGAATTAGACCTGTGCAACTTAAAGAAGACGGGCAGGTGGTTAATGGTTCCTGGAGTGCCGATATCTTCACCGGCATTACATACTGTGCCAGGGCTGTAGGCGAAGGTCATCAGGAAAACCTTAACTGGCAAACTACCACATCCTTTGCCGAAGAAGGTAAACGTAAAACAGTAGTGCAGTATTTCGATGGTACACTTCGTGGCAGGCAAACTGTTACAAAAGATAACGTAACTAACAAAACCGTTGTAGCAGAATCTTTTTACGATTACCAGGGCAGGCCCACAATAAATATTTTACCTGCACCCACAATGAACTCAGTAATAAAATATACTGCAGATTTCAATAAATTTTTGGGCGCTTTTACCACACCCAAAGATGCTTTTGATTTAATGCCTGTAAATGCACAAATCTGCTCTTTCCTTACTCCTCAATTAGATATTGCAGGTGGGGCAGCACAATATTATTCAACCGGTAATCTCGAAAAAAATCTTGGCTTTAATAAATTTATTCCTGATGCTGATGGATATGCTTATACCGAAACCCGCTATACCCCAGATGCTACTGGGAGAATTGAAGCACAGGGTGGTGTAGGGCAAACCTTCCAGTTAGGAAAGGATAATACCCCGGTGGACAATCATGCTACAAAATATTTTTATGGTAAACCAGATCAAAAAGAATTAGATGCATTATTTGGTACCGAAGCTGGAGACGCAACCCATTATTCAAAAAATATGGTACGGGATGCCAATGGCCAGTATAGTGTAAGCTATGTAGATATGCATGGCAGAACAGTGGCAACAGCATTAGCCGGAACTCCGCCTGCAAACGTAAAACAGCTGGATTCTTATATTTCTCAAAGCCTTACAAAAAACCTGTTATCACCAACAAATAACAGGGTAGAGGGCAGAAGTGTTGTTTCTTCTACAAGCCTGATAGTTACGGTAGCAGGGCCTCATATTTTTCATTATGAGCTTAGTCCGCTAAGTGCCGAAATAACAGCCTGTTTACCTGCTGGCCAAACTTTTTGTTACGATTGTTATTACGATTTACAAATTCGTATATCAGGCACTTGTAATTTTAGCGTTGTAAAAACTTTTTCAAATCTTAGTTTTAGTAATACTGGTGTGCCAAATGTTGATTTAAGTTGCAGTACACAGGTTACACTAAATGTCCCCGACTTTACAGAAACACTCGCCGAAGGTGAATATAATATCACTAAAACACTTACTGTAAATAAAGCCGCACAAGACTGGTACAGGCTAAATGTATTTAATGCACATAATATTTGCAAAACCTTAGAAGTTTTTTATAAGGAGAATTATGATATAATGAAAGCCGAAGGTGTCTGCGAAATAACTTGCGAACAGTGTAATACTGCTTTAGGAACAAAGGAACAATACCGGGCTGCTTTTCTTACGCAGCAGGGTGTTAACCCCAATACTACTGTTGCTTACGAGGCCGAAATTGAAAAATCTTATAACGATGCAAAGAAAAACTGTGATGATATCTGCAGCACAGACCCTAAAAATACACTTGGTGCAATTCGGGATGCCATGCTGGATGATATGACACCAGACCAGGGACAGTATGCCCGTTTAAATTTTGATTTAAATGGTGACGATATTATAAGCCCAACGTTTTTCGATGAAAATTCCGGTATGTATGAAACCAATACCACACGTCCTTTTAATATATTTAGCGAAGCACAAACACCAACTTCTCCATACCTGCCCCCCTTTTATGCAAATCCCCGTAACGAAAATGGGGCCGCTGCTTACTTTTTAAATGAAACTGGCAATCAGGATCCTGAGGCAGGCTACTTTAACGACCCCGATGACTTTTCAAAAAAATTCAAACCTTCGTGGGCTAAACAGCTTTTGCCTTACCACCCTGAATTTTGTAAACTACAAAAAGCCGAAACAAGCCTTGGCGAAAGCTATAAAACTGATGCTCAGATGGAAGATGTGGATACATGGCAGGCTGCTCTATCAGCAGGATATATTGATTTAAATCAAGGTATAAATATTTTAAATACTGATCCTTTCTTTAATGGCGTGGGGGATGCAAATTATAAGGCCACAATGGAGCAGTATATCAATTCAAATTTTAACAGGCTTGCTGCTAATAATCATCCCGGATATAATAATTCTATATGGAAAATGGCCTGGTCTTTTGTATTCTGTTCAAACAGTACAGACCCAAATTGTGCTCAAAATGCACCTATAAAGCCCAGCCAGTTTACCAATCTTAATAATGGTTGCGATGGAGACTGGAATTATGTGTGGCGTATTTTCCGCACACTCTATTTATCCGAAAAAGAAAGAATGGTTAACCAATGGCTGGATGGGCAATGTGCTGTAAATTATACGCTTTTAAATGCAAACCGTTACGAAAGAAGATTTGGCAAACCCGAAGATTATTATACCGCCGGCGGTTACATGGAGTCAATACTAAACACTGCAAATGCTGGAGGTAATCCATCAGTACAAAACGAGTTAAATCAACAATATGCAGATAACTGCGAAAGTTATATGGCAGTTTGGACTAAGCAATTATTGGAATGTGATATAATAGCAACACTCACAGAGGCTAATGGTTATAATCCCTTTATAGATTTACTTACATTTGATCTTAAGGGCGTATGCATAGCCGGTAGCGATGAGGATCATCCCATGGGTTCATCAACTGTTAAGCCGGGCTCTACTTTCATTCCTGCTTCTTTTCAGGCTGCATTTAATAATACATGGCAGGCTTTTTTTCCAAATATTTCTAAAACAGCAATTTGCAATCAGGATATTATTGATTTTCCTCAGCCTTACGATAAGCAGGCACCTTTAAGCGACGAACCAATTGTAGAAAGAAAAGATCCCTGTGTTTGTACAAGGCTAAATGAATTAAATGCAGAAAAAAATGCCGACCAAAATTTTCCTGCCTTTGGTAATTTAAGCGGTTACCTTTTTTACAAGCATGGCCTTAACGTGCGCCAAAGTTTAATAGATTCACTAACTGCTGGCTGTAGTGGCACCTGTAGTTTTTGGGATCAATCCTTTGAAGTGCCAGCAATATTCAGTTGCCAAACACCCATTAAAAATTGTATTGAATGTGCTGAATACAATTCTTTAAAAGCCCAGTTTGCCACTCAATATCCTTCTTTTTCCGGCGGTGTTATTTATGCAAACCCGGCAAACGACGATCAGGTAAATGCCAATGAGGCTTTTGCAAAATTTATGAATAATAAAACAGGCTTTACCAAAAGCTGGGGCGAATATTTGGAGTTTGATAACAACTGTAATTCTTCTTTAAACCTGCCTGCTGCAACTTACTGCGACTCACTGGTAACAATCCAAAATACTTTTAATACCAATTATTATACAAAACCTGCTTATACTATTACACGTAATGCCGATGGTTGCGATATTTCATCATGGCAATTTAACAGAACACCGGCAGTAGTATTTAAAGATATATTTAATAATGGAGTGGTAGCTCCCCCACCAGGTAAATTTTGGTTCGATTATACTCATGATATGTGTGTACCCGATAGCTTTAGAATTACCAGCAGAATAAAAATGCTGTCATCATCACTCACCGGCTCTTATTTATACATGCCAATAACTTTGCAAACGGCTGCTGGATCAACAATCTTATATTTAAATGTTGATGCAAATGGGGTATCCTCAAAAGATGCCTGTGATGCCTGCCCCGGGGGCAATGGATTAATCATCACTTCTTATCCTGCTTTAATTCCTGATGTGTGGCGGGATGTTACTGTTAAATTAAGAAATACCGACGGACAGCTATCAATATATATAGATAATATTTTAGTACAGCAACGAACTACACGGCTTACTAATATTGTCAGGTTCTCGGGTATTTCGTTTCAAACCTTTGGGCCGCCAGCAGGTACGGGCATGGTAATAAATCTGGATAATGTAAAAGTTGATAATGCCAATGTTGCCAATACGGAAATTGTGTATAACGAAAGCTTTTTAAATGCATGTCAGAATTTTGCAATTATTAATCCTAAATACGATTGTGCCAAACAGCGCTGCGATACGGCTTTTAAAACTTATTTTAACCAGCAAAGAGGTACTAACTATTATTATTATCAAATAAAAAATCTTTATCAGCAAAACTGCAATATTACTATTGACCCATGCAATCCGCAATTGCCACCGGCTCCATTAAAGCTTTGCGGCCTTACCAACATGTTTCCCAATGTAGAAATTGTGGATACCTGCAACGCCTACCTGCCTACACTGGCCCTAAACAAAGCTACCGAGCAATACCAGGTGTACCTGGAAGATAAAAAAGACGAATTCGAAAACACCTACCTCAACAAATGCCTCGAAGCCAAGCACCTTGAAATATTTACAGTAACCGCAGAGGTTTCCGAGTACCATTATACACTGTACTATTACGATCAGGCAGGCAGCCTGGTAAAAACAGTTCCGCCGGCAGGGGTGCAGCCCAATTTTACACCCTCATTTTTAGCAGCAGTAAAAACTGCCCGTGCCAACGATCAGGATTTACCCATTACCCATAACCTGCCCACCCAGTACCGTTACAATGCACTAAACCAGGTAACCACACAAAAAAGCCCCGATGGTGGCCAAAGCCAATTTTGGTACGATATACTCGGCAGGCTGGTAGTAAGCCAGAATGCCAAACAACTGGCTCAAAATAAATACAGCTATACCCGGTACGATGAGCTGGGCAGAATAAAGGAAGTAGGCGAAAGAAATAAGCAGGCTGTTCACGAGCTAATGATACAGGCTTTAGCACAGGATATAGATCGCTTAACAGCATGGCTATCCCCAACCAACAACGAACCCAATAGAAACATAACCAAAACGGTTTACGACGATGTGTATGTGCCCATTTGCGCAGGCAATTACATGTGCCAGCAAAACCTGCGCAACAGGGTAAGCTATACCTATGTGCAGGCGGTAGAAAATGCCAGCACCATTATTCCCCCATGGGAAACAGCCACCTTTTACACCTATGATATACATGGCAATGTAGATGTACTGCTGCAGGATTATAAAACCGGCATGGGAGCCCTGCCCGGCGGCAACCGCTACAAAAAAATTACCTACAAGTACGATTTAATAAGCGGCAAAGTAAACGAAGTAGCGTACCAGCCCGGCTATGCCGATGCCTTTTACCACCGCTACGAGTACGATGCCGAAAACAAACTAACCGAAACCTATACCAGCAAAGAGCAGGTATATTGGGAAAGAGAAGCCAGCTATAAATATTACCGCCACGGTCCATTGGCACGTACCGTTTTAGGCGAGTTAGAAGTGCAGGGGGTAGATTATGCCTACACCTTACAAGGCTGGCTAAAAGGGGTGAACAGCACTGGTCTTCAGGCCGGTGGCACCATTGGCAATGGCGAAGATTGCGGCCCCAACAGTGCAGTAGAAAACCTGTATGTTTACAACAGGCTGTCGCCCTATCCGCAAAAATATGTGGCCCGTACCAGTGTAAACTTTATGCCCTCCACTTTCGAAAGTAATACCCCCGATAATTTTGAAGCCTATATAGATCCGCTGCTCTCCACCTGCGAAGCCGATGGCACCGCAGGCGATGAAATTAACAGCCCCAATAATAATGCAGCCTTCGATATGGGGCAGGATGGTAAAACAAATGCCACCGGCAACCCGGTAAAAACCACTAACCCCGATGTATATGGTAACAACATACGCACCACCGATGCCTATGGCTACAGCCTTAATTATTTTAATGGCGATTATAACCGTATAGACCAAAGCGCCGCCAACCCATTTGCGGCATTAAATATGCCATTGCCTACCGGCGATGCAGCCACGCCATTTACCGGCAACCAGTTATTTAATGGTAATATTGGCGCCATGGTGGTGGGCATACCCAAATTAGGTGCTGCCAAAGTATATGCCTATAACTACGACCAGTTAAACCGCATAACCAATATGTTTGCCTTTAACGGGCTTAATGGCACTACCAACACCTTTACACCCATAGCCATAAACGATTATAAAGAAGCCGTAACCTACGATGCTAATGGTAATATACTAACCTACAAACGCAATGGCGTAAACGCACCAGTGGCCGGCGCACCCGGCGGCCTTACTATGGACGACCTGGCTTACGAGTACATACCCAACAGCAACAAGCTGAAAAGGGTAACCGATAACCCGGCTTACACCGGCAATTACCCCGATGATATAGATACCCAAACCGATGCCGATAATTATGTGTACGACGAAATTGGTAATTTAATACAGGACAAAGCCGAAGGCATAAACAGTATTGAGTGGACCGTGTATGGCAAAATAAGTAAAATAATTAAAGTAAAACCTGCAGGCACCACCACCATCACCTACACTTACGATGCTTCTGGTAACCGCATCTCAAAGTTGGTCAGTGGTCCGTCGTCCGTTGTCAGCACTTACTATGTACGTGATGCCAGTGGCAACGTAATGAGTGTGTATGAAAATGGTGATGCAACTGTAAACACAGGCTTACTTACCCAAACCGAACTGCACCTGTACGGCAGCAGCCGCCTTGGGGTATTTAATGTACAGGTAAACGTACAAACCGAAAGCCGCACCTTTATAAATATGCCTGGCGTAACGGGTAATAATGCCGAAATGGTTACCTTTACAAGAGGTAATAAGTTCTTTGAGCTAAGTAATCATCTCGGAAATGTACTCGTAACTATTAGCGATAAAAAAATAGTTTACGATGTTACTAATGATGGTATTGCAGAGTACTATAAAGCGGATGTAATTACAGCCAGTGATTACTATCCCTTTGGCATGAGCATGCCGGGAAGGAAATACCAAGCACCAAATGCTGATTATAGATATGGGTTCGGAGGGCAAGAACGTACACCGGAAGTTGGGGGCGATGGATATACTGCTGAGTTTTGGCAATATGATAGTAGGTTGGGAAGACGTTGGAATGTTGACCCTGTTGTAAAACCTAGTGAAAGTCCTTATGCTTGTTTTAGTAATAACCCAATTATTAATATAGACCCTCATGGAGATAGTGACTCTACAATCACAACACCAGGCGGAGGAAGTACTCAACTTCCAGGAAATGCAACTAATCTCAAACCAAGTCATACAGGAGCGGTAAATGGCTCAAATGTTCAAGCACAGCATACAGCAGGTGGTGTTGAAAGTTTTCAGATTGGCGACAAAACATTTACAGCACGTTATAATAGTAAAACTGGAGATTTTGCAAGATATGCTTATACTAATGCAGAAGGAGGTGTAGAATCTTACAGCTACGAAAATTATAAAGAACAAAGTAATAATGCCGTTGTATTTCCATTTCTTATTGGGGCCATAGAAGCTAACTATGGTATGTGGGAAATGAATTACGACCATTTGAATTACAGAACTACTAGAGGGATACTTAAACCAATTTTAAAAGCAAACGGTGAATACAGGTCAGCGAGAGCAGCAACCTTTGGCATGTATTCTAATGTAGCTAAAGGTACAGGGTTGGGTTTATCTGTTACGACTAATATTTTCACTGCGGCACAGGTTTATGGTCAATATCAACAAGGAGGGATTAATAACGTAAATGTTCTAGATGCGACTTCTCTAACAGTTGGAACGACAGGCGTAGTAGCTAATGGTCTATCATGGGCTGGCTATGGTGGTGCAGCAATGTCTACTATCGGAAGATTTGCAGGTTATGGTGGAATGGCAATTGGGATATATCAGAGTTGGTGGGGGATATATAAACCTTTCGTCGACTTAACTAAACTTCGACCTACTACTGGTAGTTTTGAAGGGGATATGCAACAGGCATTAGACTACGATAAAGGAATTTATAGTGAGTGGGATTATTATAGGTAATGCTTGGTATTTTGTCTGAAGTATAGTTTCTAAAATAAAAATGGTTAAATGATAGGATTGTATTATAGAATTTGGGTGGATTGTATAACTAGAGGAAAACTTCAGCCTGCTAATAAAAGAAATTGGGCAGTAGGTAGTATGATATTTATGTCCATGTCCATGGCTTTCAACCTTGTTTTATTTATGATAATCTTGCAGGAATATGTAGTTGGAAATTATTTTTATAAGCTTAATTTTTCATTTTTACCTACCTATATAAACAACTTGTTTAGTTATATATTGCTGTTTTTATTGCCTTGCGTGTGGATAAACTACTTACTGATATTTAGAAATAAGAGGTATGAAAAATTGTTGCAACGTTATCCTTATTATAAAGGAAAGCTTTTTATTTCTTATTTTTTATTTTCGATGTTGTTGCCAATCTTATTGATGTGGATTGGTATTCTATTCTTTCGATAAGAAGAACATGTTTCTCCGCCGTCGGTGGGTATCATCGCTTCGTTCGCCGCTTCGATGACTCGCCGCCGTCTTCGCAGTCGCAGAATGATTGATGATATTATGAAACTTCCTGGGGTAAGTGAAGCCCGAATTCAAGCATTGAGTACTTGGAAAGAAAAAGGAGGTGCAAAGCCAGGAGATATTTATACATACAATCATACATTTACCTACGAAGAAGGTATTACTGATGTGTGGATTCCTGGAGCAATGAAAGGAGGTGTGAAAGAGTTTGGAATGGATTTATCAGATTTAGAATGGTTTGGAACACAGCACTTTTTAGGTAGCTATACTTTTTCCATGCAAATATTATCAGATGGAAAAACGATTCTTTATAGTTTAGCGGATAGTAAAACTAAAGAATCTGCTACCGACCATCAAATTAAAGGAAATAGTATTGATAGAAAAGATAATGAAAATATTCAAATGGGTTCAACATATCAAAGATATATTTGGATGGGAGAAATACAAATTAAATGAAATAAGTAATGCGAATAGCTATCTTGATTATTATAGTGATTGTTTTTGGCTGTACCGCAGATATTAATGATCAGAAAATTATAAAAATACATAATAATATATATGCGACCCATTTTGCGGGAATTGACGGGTATTCTCTTTCTATAAAAGTAAGTAAGAATGGCTATACATTAGTAGCCAATACTTGCATTGTTTCGGTTAGCTACAGGGAAGATGCAGACTGGATTATCGCAAAACAAATAGACAACTTTCATTCAATTGACACATTTTTTTTAAAGATTTCTAAAAAAAATATTGACACAATCACAAGCCTAAAATATTATCAATTAAATTTGAATTGCGAAAATCACATTGTGTTATTATGATACACCTTCGCCCTTGTTGGTAGCCCACCTTCGCCGCTGCACCAAGCCGTTGTTGGTATGCAGGGCTTCCGCCGCCGCAGGTACCCCACTCGCCGCCGCCTGGGCCTTGTTGGTAGCCCACCTTCGCCGCCGCACAGGCCGTTGTTGGTATCGAAGGGGCAGCAATAAGCGTTGGCGTACCAACAACATTAGCCAATGTAAAAGTGCTTCGCCGTGGTTGGTATCGAAGGGCAAGCAATGAGCATAGCTTAGCCGCCGTTGGGGTGCGCCATGAATGAATATCGTTTACACGCAAGTGTACACTTAAATTCAATGCTATACAAAAGATGGAGGCAGGTCCTCTTCGCCGCCATGGGTATCATCACTTTCGCCGCTTCTTTTCTTTCGCCGCCATGGGTATCATCACTTTCGCCGCTTCAATGATTCGCCGCCGTCGGGTTTCTTCGCCGCCGTAGGTATCATCGCTTTTTCCTCTTGGACGCCGTAGGTATCATCGTAGGTATCATCGCTTCGTTCGCCGCTTCGATGACTCGCCGCCGTCGGGTTTTCAACCCACGGCGCATCTTACGCAAAGTAATAGAGTAGTAAATTAAAAAGCATTAAACATATCGCATTTAAAAAAAGCTTCGTTATAAGTCAGTTCCCCCTCATCCTCCTTAGTTGCTAAACATTATTTTCATAAATTAGCTAATGAAACAAACTTACCCCGTTTACTATCCGCAGTTTTTTACCGCCACCATTTTAGACTGGAAACATTTATTAGCAGATGATAAGCATAAAGACATCATCATCAACAGCCTTGAGTTTTTAGTAGCCGAAAAGCGAATTATACTAAATGCCTTTTTCGCCGCCATGGGTATCATCACTTTCGCCGCTTCAATGATTCGCCGCCGTCGGGTTTTTAACCCACGGCGTATTGTACGCCAATGTAATAGAGTAGCAAATTTAAAAGTAGTTCGTCGCCGTGGGTATCATCGCTTCGTTCGCCGCTTCGATGATACGCCGCCGTCGGGTTTTTAACCCACGGCGTACTTCTCCATCCTCGTGTAGGGCTATGGTATTGTTAAAGGAGTAGCAAATTAAAAAAAGTAGTAAAGCCATCGCATTAAAAAAAACCTCGTTACAAATTAGTTCTCCCTCATCCTCCGCATTTACTAAACATTATTTTCATAAATTAGCCCATGAAACAAACTTACCCCATTTACTATCCGCAGTTTTTTACCGCCACCATTTTAGAGTGGAAACATTTATTAGCAGATGATAAACACAAAGACATCATCATAAAAAGTCTTAAGTTTTTAGTAACCGAAAAGAGAATTATACTAAATGCATTTGTCATTATGAGCAACCATATGCACCTGATATG
>JAYURK010000132.1:0-37123 GCA_043756235.1 Ferruginibacter sp.
TTAGTAAAGTTTAGGTGTGGTAACTCAAACTTAACTAATATGGGCGGTTCTAACGAACTGCCCGTTTTTATTTATAATTTAGTCGGACAATAGTGATAAGAAGTATTAAAAGTAAAGGAGTCAAGTTTTAAAAACTTGACTCCTTTACTTTATGTATTGTCTCAACATCTGTAGGACTAACATCTTTTTTAGAAGTACGAATTAAGTACATATCGTTAACCAATATACGCAAGTTGATTTCAGTATTTTCAATTATTGCTTCTTCGGTAACTTTTATTTTTTATAATACAGTTTTTAGCCGCACTTAAAATCACAGCTAATCTGATATATTTTCGGCCTGCTACAAACTTAGGTGTTACATTACCACATAAGCGTTTCCACTCGTTGTATTCTTCTAGGCTGTATAGTCTTAAAAAACTCCAGTAGTTTATTTAAATTATTCAATTTTCTTGTTTTTTAGACCAATTTTACAGTGAATGTGCAATAAAATTGTTGATAAAAAATAAAATAGAATAAAATATTTTATCTTATTTTATACATATTCTCTATATTAGCGTAATTTAAATTACTTTATTTATGGCAAAAAAACTTCAGCCAATACCTATTGAATTGATAATGAGTAGAATGAGATTTGAGAACTGCTGGTGGGAAACAGGGCAAATAGATTCAGAATATTCAAACTTAAAAAGAAGATTATATTTCGACTTGTTTTTTAAACTTGTTGAAGAGGTCGATATAAAGAGAGCAGCTGTTTTAATGGGTCCTCGTAGAGTTGGTAAGACAGTAATGATGCATCATGCAATACAAGCGTTATTAAAGGAAAAGAAAGTAAGGGAGAACAACATTTGTTTCATTAACGTAGAAAATCCAATTTATCTAAATATTAGTCTTGAACAATTATTTAGAATGGCTATGAAATCTGTTGCAAACGAAGAACCAAAAGGATGGTATGTTTTTTTTGATGAAATACAATACCTACAAGATTGGGAAATACACCTTAAAGTTCTTGTCGACAGTTTTCCAAATACAAAATTCATAGTTTCAGGTTCTGCTACCGCTGCTTTGAAAATAAAAAGCAATGAAAGTGGTGCAGGTAGGTTTACTGAATTTATGCTGCCGCCTTTAACCTTTCATGAATATATTTATTTCAAAGATTATGAAAATCTTATTATCAATTCGCATATTATTTGGAGGAACGAAAAAAGGAATTTTTATTCAACCAATAATATAGAGGCATTAAACAGGCATTTTATTGATTATATTAATTATGGTGGTTACCCAGAAGTCCTTTTTTCCCAAAAAATACAATCAAATATGGGGAGATATATAAAAAACGATATTATAGATAAAGTCTTATTGCGTGATTTGCCAAGTTTATATGGCATTCAAAACCAACAAGAATTAAATAGATTTTTCACAACTTTAGTTTATTATACAGCTAATGAACTTTCTATAGATTCTCTTTCTGCAACAAGCGGAGTTAATAAAAATACACTGAAAAAATACTTGGAATATCTTGAAGCAGCTTTTTTGATTAAACAAGTTAGCAGGATTGATGAATGTGGCAAAAGATTTCAAAGACAGGTAAACTATAAAGTTTATCTAACCAACCCTTCTTTACGAAGTGCTCTTTTTTCTCCTTTAGAACCAACCGATCCAAGTATGGGACACATGGTTGAAACTGCAATATTTTCTCAATGGCTTCACAGAGAAAATAGGGTGCCGTGTTATGCAAGGTGGGATAAGGGTGAAATAGATATGGTAGGCTTAAGTCCAAAAAACTCTAAACCCATATGGGCTGTAGAAATAAAATGGAGCAATAGGGCATTTGAAGATGTTAAAGAATTAAAGAACCTTATATCCTTTTGCGAAAAAAACAACTTGCAATATTGCTATGTAACGACACTTGACCAATGGGGACAGAGAGAAATAAATGGCGTGTCAATAAATTATGTTCCCGCTTCTGTATATGCCTTCAATGTTGGTTATAACACAATACAAAATCATAAATTAAGTTAGGTTTGCAACTATTGCAAAGGCAGTAGAAATTAAATGCAAATTTAATTAAGCAAAGAAGTCAAGTTTTAAAAACTTGACTTCTTTATTTCAATACTATTTAATTCTCAATAAATTCGGCCAATTCATCCGCAATCTTCCTGTCATTACTCAGCCTCGGCATTTTATTTTGCCCGCCCAGTTTGCCAATGCTTTTCATATAATCTATAAAACCATTTTTATGAATGGTAGATATTTTTAGCTGCTGTAAAATATTGCCGCCAACCAAATCATCGTAATACACATTTTTGGCCCGTAAATTATCATCAATTTTTTTTGCAAAGCTGGTTAAGTCTGCCGGTTGCTTTTCAAACTCTACAAACCATTCGTGAAAACTTTTACCGGCATCGCTGGCAATCATAGGTGCCACCGTAAATTCTGTTACCTGCACATTTTCTTCTTCGGCGGCTTTTAATAAAGCGGCTTCTACTTCTTCGCCAATTACATGTTCGCCAAAGGCGCTGATAAAATGTTTTGTACGGCCAGTAACAATAATGCGGTAAGGATTGGTGGAAAGAAACTTTACCGTATCACCAATATTATATCCCCACAAACCGGCATTGTTATTTATTATCAGTGCATAGTTCTCCCCCACTTTTACATCTTTTAAACTTATCCTTGTTGGGTTCTCCTTAAAAATTTCTGCCGCAGGCACAAACTCAAAAAAAATGCCGCTGTCAGTATTCAGTAATAATCCTTCTGCATTTTGGCTATCCTGAAAAGCAAAAAAACCTTCACTTGCCGGAAACAATTCTATACAACCAATTTTTTTTCCAATGCTCTCGTATAGTTTTGCTTTATAAGGTTCAAAGTTTACACCGCCCTGCACCATCACACTAAAGTCAGGAAATAATTCGCCAATTTTTTTTCCACTTTTTTCCTGCAGCCTTTCAAAATACATTTGCACCCATGGTGGTATGCCGCTGATGAGTGTCATATTTTGATTGATGGTTTCTTCTACAATCTTATCTAATTTTTCTTCCCACTCTTCAATGCAATTGGTAGTGTAAGAAGGCAATTGGTTGGTCCGTAAATATTTTGGAATATGATGATTAACGATGCCGCTTAACCGTCCGGTGGGCACGCCACCAACTCTTTCCAACTCCGGCGAGCCGCTTAAAAAAATTAATTTGCCATCAGCAAATTTAGTGTTGCCCGTTTCGGCCATATAACACAACAGTGCATTACGTGCCGTGTTGATGTGGTTGGGAATAGAATCTTTTGTAATAGGAATATATTTTACACCGCTGGTAGTGCCGCTTGTTTTTGCAAAATAAATAGGCTGGCCTTTCCACAACACGTTGTGTTTACCTTCTTTAATGCGTTCGATGTAAATTTTAAAAGCTTCATAATCTCTGATGGGTACCTGCTTTACAAAATCTTCGTAAGTTTTTATATCGGCAAAGCCATGCTCTTTACCAAATTCTGTTTGGGCTGCAGTTTTTATTAGATGGCTAAAGGTAGATTGCTGGTCTTCCACAGCAGTTTCCATTCCTTTTTTTATTTGCTTGTATATATAACTGGCAAAAGGTTTTGCCAGAAAAGATTTTATTTTCATTTTGTTATATCACTAATTATTGTACACTAATTATGCGAATTACACCAATTACACGAATTATTAAATACCGGATCACAAAAATTTCTTCGATAAAATTAAACCATTAATTCGTGTAATTAGCGCCTTTAATTCGTGTAATTTTTAAAAACTCATTTACAATCGCAATACCAATCTTTATCCAGATCAATTACCGTTACAACCACCAGGTTTTCTTTTTTGGGTGCAAATACAATACGTACACGTTGTTTATCATGCGTAACACCTTCTAAAGGATAGCTTTTACCCTTATCACTTTTTTCAATTTTATTATAATTGATCGTGCCTTCATCCAAAATTTCTTCCACTTCGCTTTCATCAATATGGCGGCAATCCATACGGCAGCGGGCATGTTTACTGTAAATTAATTTTGTTGGGTTACGGTTTAGTTCCCCGTCATCAACAGTAGTTGTGGTAACCGCAGGAATGGTTTGCCTTTTATTGCGCTGCTCTGTATTATTATTTTTAGCATTGCTGCCCCGCTGGTGACTTTTTACATACCATAATAATATTGCAGCCGCAATTAAAATAATGTAGGGGAAATATTTTTTTAGCATAACGGTAATAAAACGCTAAAGTAAAGTAAAAGTTCAATGAATACATAGTGTGTTAAAAAGTACATCCTTTCGGGGGATATTTAAAGCAACCTTTTGTTTTATCTTTGCACCCGATGAATAAATCTGTTGCTTTACACACTTTGGGCTGCAAGCTTAATTTCTCCGAAACATCTTCGATAGGAAGATTGCTGGAGCAGGATGGCTTTGTAAAAAAAGATTTTGATGAAGTGGCCGATGTGTATGTAATAAATACCTGCAGCGTTACCGAAAATGCCGATAAAGAATGCCGCCAATTAGTGCGCCGCATCCAACGCAAAGCACCTGAGGCCATGGTGGTAATTACCGGTTGTTATGCCCAGCTAAAACCCAAAGAAATTGCTGCAATACCCGGGGTTGATTTGGTGTTAGGCGCTGCTGAAAAATTCAACATCACCCATCATTTAAAAGAGATCAGCAAAGGTGACGCCACTAAAATTTGCAGTTGCGATATTGAAGATGTAAATACTTTTACAGCATCATATTCTTTAAACGACAGAACCAGAACTTTTTTGAAAGTGCAGGATGGCTGCAATTACAATTGTTCTTTTTGTACCATACCTATGGCAAGAGGAAAAAGCAGAAGCGACAGTATTGAAAATGTTTTGAATAATGTAAAAGAGTTAGCGAACAGCGGGGTAAAGGAAATTGTTTTGACGGGGGTGAATTTGGGGGATTTCGAAGCCCATAGCCCCTATCCCCTGAAGGGGGAAAAGGAGGAGATACATGCGAATAAAAAAGACACTGATTTTATTAAGAAAGAAAATTTCTTTTCATTAATAAAAGAATTGGATAAAGCAGCAGGGGTAGAACGTTTTAGAATTTCTTCTATTGAGCCCAATTTGCTTACCAACGAAATAATTGAATTTGTAAGCAACAGCAAAAAATTTATGCCGCATTTTCATATTCCATTACAAAGTGGCAGTAATAAAATTTTAGGCATGATGCGGAGAAGGTATAAAAAAGAATTGTATGCCGAAAGAGTTGGGCTGATAAAAACTTTAATGCCGCATTGCTGTATTGGTGTGGATGTAATTGTTGGTTTTCCGGGAGAAACGGATGAAGATTTTAAAGACACGTTTGATTTTTTACACAGCCTGGATATCAGTTACCTGCATGTATTTACGTACAGCGAAAGAGATAATACACATGCCCTTACTTTAAAACCTGTTGTACCCATTGCAAAACGTAACGAAAGAAATAAACAGTTGCGAAATTTAAGTTATCAAAAAATGCAATTTTTTACACAGCAGCATATTGGTGAACAAAGAAAAGTATTGTTTGAAGGCCACAGCAAAAATGGCATGATGGAAGGCTACACCGATAACTACATTAAAATAACTGTACCATTCAAAAATGAGTGGGTTAACAATATTGCCACATGGACTATTTAAACGAAAAAGAATTAAATAAGTACCAGGTAACCATTCGTTTTACCATGGACGAACATTTTATGAGTTATGTTAACTCACACCGTGTTTATATTAATTCGCTGATTGAAAAAAATGTTATTGATTATTATTCGGTAAGTATGGAAACACAAAGAAGCTGGATGATATTTAATGCAGAAAATAAAAAAGAAGTGGAGATTTATCTTACTAAATCTCCTTTATATAAATACTGGGCGGTGGAAATTGATGAGCTCTTTGTGTACGATGGTCAAACGTACCGCTTGCCGGCATTGCAATTAAATTAAACAGCATTACTGTTGCAGCATAATAATTTTCTTAAAAAAACATTCCTGCTCTTATCAATAACTGCGTTCCTTCATTTTTAGATTTACCATAAGTTGCCACAAATGCTACTTTATTAAAAGGAGATAAAATTATTCCGCCGCCATAACCAACATGCCAGGTGTTAGAAGTTTCGCCGGGCTGCCATACCCTGCCGTTATCATAAAAACCCAGTACACCAATTTTTCCGTTAAATAAAATATTACGGGTATTGGTTATCAGGCGAATTTCGTTGTTATTATAAAAGCTGCTTTTGCCATAAAAACGTTCACGTGCATAACCACGTAAATTTACATTACCACCCAACTTATTTAAATGATAATAATTGGCATCGCCTGTTAAAGTAGATCCGCCTGCCCTTACCGCAAAACTTATTACTTTGCCTAAGGGAATATAAAAGGCGATATTGCTCATACCTTTAAAAAAAGATTTGTTGTTGCTATTGGTGTTTATAACATAACCACCGGCAGCTGAAAACGTCATCCCTTTTGTAGGAATGATATCACTGTTAGTATTTATAAAATTATAAGCTGCAGAAGCACCTGCATAACTATTGTTTATAAAAACCGGTGATGTACTTTCCTTTTGCTGAATATAATTGCCGGTATTTTCATTCACTTTTATGTTTTGATAAAACAAATTAATATCAACAAGATTATTATCATCGATTTTTCTTTTAAAGCCTATACCTCCGTAATATCTTTTGCTGAAAACATTGTAGTAATTGATGGCAGCATTGGCACTGTCTTTAGTTTCGTTGCCGGTGCCGTAATAATTTTCTGCAGCAGGACTGTCGAATTTTCCTTTCAGCAGCATATCCCATTTACCAATGGCCTTTGGAAACAAACCCACATAATCTACATAAAAAACTTTACGCATTATTCCATAGTTGGCGGCAATGCTGTGCACCGTTTCCAGGTCGTCTCTCTTCCAGGGCTTTGGATGATACGCAACACTTAAACCAACATGCACGCCCGGCCTTGTAAATAAATTTAAAGCATCTTCTTCAAAAACTTTATAAATAGAAGGGCTTACTAAAACGATAGGCGTATATTTTATTTTCTTTTGAAAAAGAGTATCGTACTTATCGCTCTTTCCTTTAAAAATTTGTGTTTTTTTATCGTTGCCGTTGGTAATACTGATAATGGAATCTGATTTTGTAATACCTATCAACCTGATTTTATTACCATCGTTTGCATTACCCGTAATTTTAAAAACATCATCATCTTTAAAGCCAAACAAATGCACATCTTTGGTTTCATTTTTAAAAATGGTACGGTTATAAAATGGCGCACTGGCAATACTGCCGTCCTTCTTTATTTTAAATACTTTTATCACGGTTTCATTATCACTCTTCCTGTTGATATCAAAAAACTCTTTATCATCTGTACCGTAAATAGGAATTTTTCGGGCTAAGTATTTATAATAACGATGGGCAAAATCCTGTAAATGATCTCTCCTGGATTTTAATTGCGCCGTAAGCTTTGCACCGTTTATGGCATACAGTTGCGGCGGTAATTGCAGCATGCCTGTTTCAATAACACTATCGCTGAGTGCCGCCTGTAATTCTACTGCAGCATTTACCCACGCTGCTTCGGAAAGCTCATTAGTAAATTGCAGATCGAGTTTGCGGCCGGGTTTATTAAAAAAATAAATGTTACTGATATCGTTACCAAAAGATTCTAAATGTGTACCTCCAATTAAATGTGTAGCTATATAAGGATAAAAACCATCAAACTTTGTGTAAGCCTGGTCACGGTCGCGGGGTATTGGTTTGTAAATTGTTTTACCATCTTCTATAAAACTTGCCCAGCGCCATTGATCGGCATGGCGGCCCCAGTCGCCAATGAACATATCAAACAAACGTGCTTTTGCAAATGCTCTTTGATCTACGCTGTTATCATTATCCTTAAAAATTTTTTCGTATAATTTTTCACTCCCAATTACATTTTCTGAATTGCCAAAAAACGGGGCGTCACGCTGGTCATCATCAGGCCTTTCTTCAAATAAATACAATTGATCACCAAATTTATTACTGTAATCTCCCAAAGCATTTTGTTTGGGTACAAAAACAATTTTAGGATTAGTGTGATAAATATTTGCAGCACTTATCATTGGCGTAATGGTTATAGCCGCAAGCGGATAACCGAAAGATGCCTGATCTTTTGTAATACGGCTTACAAATGTGCCGCGAAAAATAGAATCGAGACCATTACCAAAATCTTTGTCTACACTTCTTAACACATATTCTTTTCCGGCTTTGCTTTTTAAGCGTATACCCATCGATTGACGGCTGCCGCTTTCTTTCACTACTTCTAAACCGCCATATGCCGAATCTAAATAAAAATTATTCACCCTAATAGGTGTACCCCATTCTTTACGGTAATGCTTACCCCAAAAAAAATTGTGATACCCGCTGCGTACATAATGCTTACCCGCAATTACAACTGTAGTGCCGGCAATTACCGGCGAATCTTTTACAACAGTAGTTTGTGCCATTGAAGAAAAACAGCTGGTGCACAAGAACAGCATTACGATATAAATACGGGCTTTAAAAATAGATGTAATCATTGTATTTTTTTAACCGGCAGGCTACCCTGCCAGTTTCTTGCTTTATTGTAACACCATAAGCCAATATTTATGCCAAGGGGAATTGGTGTATGCCAGTTGAGATAAACTAATAATAATTTCTAAATGTTAATACATTGGGTAAGATTTTCTACAGTTTGGCAACACAGTTTTATTTACCCTTAAAAACAGTTTTAAAAATCTTTATTACATTATTATTTGCAGGCAGTATTATGGACAAACTCAAAATCGCAATGATCAACAGGCAAAATTGGAAATACACGGCTAAGTTACTTTGCTTTAATTGTTGCAAGAGCGATGAAATATTGAAATTTTAACCAGCATGACAATATTAGCATCTTTTGCTGATGATGATCAGAGAAAGTATTGAGCCGGGTCATTTGTACAGCTTCTGCATTTATTAATTTTACATTATTAATCAACAATTAAAAAAAATTTTTATGAATACCACTGGTAAAATAGTAACTGCAGCTGCTGCTGGCATTGCAGCCGGAGCCGTACTGGGTATTTTATTTGCCCCCGATAAAGGTTGCGAAACAAGACATAAGATTAGTGATTGTGGCAAAAAAATAGTGGACGGTGTGCAACAAAAGTTACAAGCAGAAAAAGAAAAGCTAAGCAACTTTAAAAAGAGCATGGGCGAAAAAATAAATGCTGCCGTAGAGGAAATGGCGTAACAGCCCATAAATATGATTACCTGAATTGATGACAAAAAAAAATCAATATGGAAAAGGCATTTGCAAAAGCAGAGGAGCTTGCCGGACTGGTTAAAGAATATGTAAACACCCGGATAGAAGTTGTAAAACTAAATGCAGCTGAAAAAACATCTGTAGCCATGGCAAATATACTGGCCGCATTTTTAGCCATTATAATTTTTTTGTGTTGCCTCATATTTGCAAGCATAGCTGCAGCAATTGTTATAGGAGCATGGCTGGGCAAGGCCTGGACAGGATTTGCTTTTGTTGCGCTATTATATTTGTTACTTGGTATACTGGTATGGGCAACAAGAGAAAAATTAATTCGCTTACCTATGATGAATGCAATGATTAAACAACTATTTAAACAAAACGATGGAGAAGATTAAAAATATGCGGCAATTGCAAGGCGAAAAAAAAAGACTTAACAGCCGGCTGGAACAAATAGAAAATGCTATTGGTGCAAACTGGATAGTGCTGAAAGAAAATTTACAGCCTGTAAATATTGCCAGCCAAAGCCTGAGCACTGTGCTAAAAAAAAGCACTTTAAACAATCTGCAAAATGAAAGTATTGTAAAAAATACTTTTACTTTTGCCATTAGCTTAATGGCAAAAAAAATGGTGAATAAAGTTGGAGGAAGATTGATGCAGTTATTTAAAAAATAATTACCGGGTTAATTAATTTATTTTCTGCAATAATTTCATCAGCACTTTTTCTACATTGGTTAACGCAGCGGCGCCGTCGTTTTCTTCGATAGTATCCAGCTCTTTTAAATAAGTTTGTAATTTATTTTCTTCGTACAATTTTACAATGCCGGGGTGTACATAATATTTTTTACAAACGGTTCGGGTGTTTCCTAATTTTTTACTCACTTCATCCAGCAAAAGATTTACGCCAGATTTAGTGGGCATACCTTCTTCCTTATCAAGCAGTATAGCTTTAAAAGCCTGCAAAAAATGCAGGCAGCCGGCCCAGGTTCTAAAATCTTTTGCAGAATAATCCTGCCCCGTAATTTCTTTAATGTAAGTATTAACCGTTCCAGAATCAATAGAGCGGCGTTGCCCGCCGGAATCATAATACTGAAACAATTCTTTGCCAGGAATATCGCGGCATTCTTTAACAATACCTGCTAATTTTTTATTTTTTAATGCAATATCATGCAGGATACTTTTTTTACCCTTGAACGAAAAATAAATTTTTGAACCCTGTACCTGCACATGTTTATCGTGCAAAGTAGTAAGGCCATGTGAGCCGTTCATTTTTTCATACGCTGCATTACCAACCCGTATAAATGTTCTTTCCATAAGGCTGATAACCGCTGCTAATACTTTTTTTTCGCAAAGTTCTTTTAAGGCCAAATCTTTTTCCAGCTGTAAACGCAGGGCGGGTAAAGCATTACCAAATTCTATCATTTTATGAAATTTGGTTTCGTTACGCAACACACTCCACAAAGGATGGTACCGGTACTGCTTTCTTTTTTTTATATCAAAACCTGTGGCCTGTATATGGCCATTTTCTTTTACACATATCCAAACACTTTGCCAGGCCGGCGGTATCGCCAGTTTTTTTATGCGTTCCATCAGCGGCTTATCCTTTACAATTTTCTCTTCAATTTTATAAGTAAACCCTTTGCCGGTTTTAGTACGCTGTATGCCTTTTTCGGCGTCCGATACATAAATCAGTTTAGCAAGGGTTGCGGCTTCCTGGTAATTTTTTACCAGCTGTAAATGTTTTCGATGCGATATTTTTGGCAATGTTTCCATAAATAAATTAATCCTTAACCGATTTTATTTTGTTTTGATGCACCTGCGTTGCTTCATCCAGCGAGTGGGTGGAAAAAACATCTTTTTCTTTTTGGGATAACTCCGCCAGTTTTTTGTAAAAACTTTTTATAAGCTGCAATTCTTCATCAGTAAGATCTTCTATATTAATAAGGCGGTTGCTGGCTTTTTCATTTGCAGCTATCAGTTCATTTAATTTTAGCTGCATGGCCGTAGTATCTTTATTTTGCGAATGCTGAATTACAAACACCATTACAAAAGTGATTATTGTTGTGCTGGTATTAATTACCAATTGCCAGGTATCGGAATAGTTAAACACAGGGCCCAGCAAACCCCACACTACTACAACGCCTGCAGCCACCAGCACTGCAGCGGGGCTGCCACTAACATGCGTTATTTTTCCAGAAATTTTTTCAAATTTTTTGGAGAAAGATGAAGGCTCAACTTTTTTTTTCATGTCACAAAATTTTTAGAAAAATAAAAGCCGGATCAGCACTGTAACCCGACTTAATGTGTTTGCAACTTTATAACTTATTTCTTTTTACCTGCTTTTTTTTTAGATTTTTTACCGGCTTTAATGGCATCGCCTTCTTCAGTAATTCCCTCCTGTGCAGCCGCTTCATTAATGCCCGATTCGGCAAGAGTGGTTAATAATTCATCGGCTTCTTTTTCTTCATCAAGCGTAGTGCCCAGCAAATTTTTAATTTCTTCATTGCCCATCACCTTTGCAAGTTGAGCCAATCCGCCATAAGTGGCAATTTCGTAATGCTCTACTTTTTGTGCGGCCATTACTAATCCCACATCACGCAGGTGTGTGCCTTTTTCTGTTTCTTCAATGATGGAGTTAGCTTCTTCAATAAGGCCTGCCATGGCATCGCATTTTTTTGCTACCGGTTTTTTACCCAGCAGTGCAAATACCTGCTCCAAACGTGTTATGTGTTGTAAGGTTGCATCAAGATGGTTGGCAAAAGCGTTGCTTAACAATGCAGCGCTTGCCGCTTTTTTCATTTTGGGCAACGCTTTAGTTAAATGTTTTTCTGCCCAGTAAATGTCTTTTAATCCGTCGATAAAAAATTCTTTAAAACTTTCACTAACCGGTGTTGCTGCGTTTAAAATTCCGGAAGAGTTGATGGTTGCCATAATTGGTTAATTTTTATTTTTAAATGTTCAGTAATAGCAATAAGAAAAATTATGCCGTTTAATATGCAGTTAGTTTCACCCGCCTAAAGCAATTAATTGGGGAAATACCAACTGAAAGCTTATTTTATGAGTAATTAATTCCACAATTTTATTAAAAAGCATACTGGTATTGCATTGAAAAAAATTTGGTACGCTAATTTCAATATGAACATTAATTCATTAATGCTAAACTAACATACATGAAAACCAGCAACCACATAGGATTTATAACTCAAAAGATTCTGGAATTAAAAACCGCCATTTTATACAGCCATAGTAACTCTGTTTTAAAATTACCTAATTCTATTGTTGAAACTTTGTATGTAGATGCAGTAGGCTGCGTTTGGCTGTCGGTTAGCAAACCAAAACAATACCTGCATGAATTTGACAGGAGTTTTTATGTGTCGTTAAATTTTTATAAAAAAGATTCTCCTTTTTTTCTTAATTCATCGGGGATTGCCCGGGTGGTTATAGATCCGGAAGAATTAAACCAGCTGCCCGAAAAAGTACAGCAACATTATAATAAAGAAAAACTGTTGGTATGTGTACGCATACTGGAAGCAAATTATTACGAGAAGCAACTAAAAATTGAGCAAAACATTTATCAAAAATGTATGCAAGGTATTACGTCGCTATTTTATGGCAGTAATGAATACTACCATTTTGATACCGCTAACGAAAGAAGTTTTGCTTAATTTATAAACCTGTACACTATTGAATCTACTTATACATTTACAATCAAATTTCATTGAGCAAAAAAAAAGGAGAATCCTGGATTCCCCTTTTTTTTATTTTAAATTTTAATTTATTCAGCGCCATCAGTTCGGCCGCGGCTTATAGCATAATTACCAATTTTAATTCCTGTTTCTAAACCTCTGTCGCAATCGCTGCGGTAATGTATGGCTCCGTACAAACGGGATAGAGAAGCTTCTTTAGCCATATCATTGTATTGAGTTGCTTTGCCAGCAATAACATAACTTAACACTGTGGCGGCTGCTCCGCTAAAAGTACTGTGCCCCGAAGTATACGAAGGAAAGTTAGGCAAACCTGTTACGCTTTTAATCCGGCTATCCATTTGCGATGGCCGTGGACTGTAATAAGTATATTTCGCATCCCAGCATGCAACAGCAGCATCCATCAAACTCATATTTAGTAATGCCATATTTCTTGCCCATCTTGCTTCGCTAAAATTATGTTGTACAAAATCATTGGCAGCAATATAATTCCAATGGCCCGGTGGTGTGTAAGTGTTAATACCGTCGGCCCAAAAATGTGCAATACGGAGTTGTTCCCTTGTAAGCTCTTTACTAAAGTTGTACACTTCCTGCAGTTCTGCTTTAAATTGTGCAGAAGCAGTAGAAGGTGGCGCAGGCGGCCTAACAACAGTTACCAATGTTAACGAATCAAATAAAAATGTTTTTACGTTACCAAACAACACTAACATGCCTGGTCGCTTTGGTGATTCCTGGCTTAACCAGGGCACTTCTCCCCTTATAATACAATCGGCCTCCTGTTTCGCCCACACAGCAGCGTTACCTACTGCCGCTCCCGCCCTGTCGCCCCTGGCCCTTACAATAAATTTTGTGGCCACTGCTTTACCTAATGCTTCGCCGGCATCCAAATCGCTGCGTACGTTTGCGCCAGCAATTAATCTTGCCTGTTTATGTTCTTCGGCTTTTTGATTAATAAAATCCTGGTCGCCGGGAAATAATAATTTTAATAACTCCACCGATGCTCCCATTACCACTGCATCTTCGCTTGGGTAAGCGGGTAAAGTTGATTTTGGTAACAGTGTTTGAATAGTTGCATCCACATTAAATGGTGCTGTACGGTTGTAAAAAGATTTATAATGATAACCGGCAATGCATGCATCGTATTGTGCCGCACTTAAATAAGCATATGCCCTTGCAGCATAAGGCGGATTTGCAAAGGGAAAAGTTGGATACGCTAAAGGATTGGCAGCATTGGGTATTGGGTAAGTACCATCGGCATTTTGCTGCGGAGACACATTGTGTTTGGCTACAAGTTCTCTCATAATTTCGTTCCAGCGTAATACCGCACCAGCTCCCCAGTAATTTACAAGTTGTCTTTCCTGGGGTGTTATTTGCTTTTGAAAACTTTTTATTTCATTTAGCTGTACAATATAATCAGGCGATGTGGTGGCAATGGGTGCGGCAATTGTAAATTCATTTGCGGCAGCTAATAAAATTGGTTTCCAGGTTCCTGCATTTGCATCCACCCGGTTGGGATTTAATGCCGGGTATAAAAGATTAGCTTCTTCAATTTTTTTAGAACATGAAATAATAAAAACAGTGGCTGCAAAAATGCTTACCAAAAATATAAATTTTTTCATTTTAATGAGTTGATGTTTCGGGTGAATGTTTTTCTTTTTTACCAAAATCAAAAATATAAAATATGCCTCCGCCTATACTGCTGCTTTGCCCCACATTATTGCCGGCAATTGTAGTATTGGCATCTGCAACAAACGATAAACCGTTAATAAAATCAGTATCATATTTTACATGAATACCCAATTTTGTGGCGTTCATTCTATTGCTTAAAAAAGGCATATTATTTTTGGTGATGTCAAAGCCTCCTAATGTGGTCCACTTATCTGCAATGGCTTCAATTATCCAGGTGCTGCTGCGGTAACCAGCCCTTACATTAAAATACGTTGCATCGGGCATTTTTACTTCGTTGGTATAATGCACCTGAGTAGTATAATAAGAATTTCTGTCCAGCGTTACGTTATTTCTAAAATTATAAGTGCCCGATGCTGTAGCAAACCAATCTCCCATTTCGTAATCCGCCATTAATCTTATCATAGCTGTTTTGCTTTGCAGGCCGATTGATAAGGGCAAAAGATCGGGAGTATAATTGGAAACCGGTGTGGAGTAGCCGCCAATTAAAATGGCTTTAATATTTCCTTTACCAATCATTTTTTCTTTAGCCACCCATTTAATAAATAAAGACAGGTCCTGCAAACCTTTTTGCCCGGCTAACTGGCCAGCGCTGGCTTTTGTTTTAATGTACGGTAGTCCAAAAAGTACATTCAAGTTATCTGTTAGCCCGTAATTGCCCATTATCATTGCGGCAGCAGTGCTTACCGTTCCTAAATTTTCATTATTTCTTTTTGTAGTGCCTTCCCAATAATTTTTCCAGGTGCTTTTACTAATTGTGGGCCCCACACAGAAAAAATTCTTCTGCATCATGAGTCCATCAATATCTGTTTGTGCAAAGGTGTATTGTTTAATTGCACATAAAAGAATTATAAGTTGAATTATTTTTTTCATGATGTAATTTTTTTATTACCATAATATAAATGGATAATTTTATTTTTCTAATTTTAACTTACCTACAATAAAGCTGCCTACTCTTTGCCCATAGTCGGTACTTACCAAACAGCTGGGATGAAAATGAATGCCGCCATAAAACCGTGCTGAATTATTTTCTTCGGCAGCGTGTTTAAAAGAAGCAAAAGTTCGGTTGGCAATACCAAATTCCAGTTCGCTGGTATCGGTGTATTTAAAATTTTCGCCGTACATTTTAGTCAATGCTTCGGCTGCTGCAGAAGAGCAGGTGCTGTGGCCACAGGTATATTCCGGAAAAGGCGGTGTTTGTAAATACGGCCTCCAGTCCTGATCAATAAATTTATTGATCACCGTTTCGGGCCTCACCATATTGCTTCTGAATTTTTCATCCCAGCATTGAATAAAGGCATCAAACATACAAATAGAAGTAAGGGTGTATGCCGCTACCGTTTTTTTAAAACTGGCATTTGCTTTTTTAGAAGCAATACCTACAATGTTCATCCAGTGGCCCGGCGGAGAAAACTTTTTAGTTACAAATTGTATATGCCCTACCACATTTAATTTTCCACCAAGGTCGTCCCAAAATTCTGCAATATGTTTTTGTTCTTCCGTTAAACTGTCTCCTGCATTTTTTACTGCCATCACCTGTTTGTAATACTCACTGTTAGTATCCTTCATATTAAAAGGTATGGGGCGGGGAGGTAAAAACTGCGTGGCACTGTCCATTACCATTGTTCTAATCTCCGTCCAGTGTGGTTCCAACGCACTTGCATATGCCGGTGGCGTAGGCACCCAGCGTCCGGGAGAATCCAAAACGGTATAGCGGCTGGAGCTTCGTGTTTGTGCATAGTTATCTTTTTTGCTCCAGGCCAAAACTTTTTTTGAAACAGTGTCTGCAAGTGTTACAGAATTTTCAAACATTTCAGATGACATACCATTTTCATCTGCCAGGTTTTTTAAACTGTCAATAAATTCTTTCATACTGCCTTCGGGAAAAGCTGTAGCCTCGCCCATGGCACAAAACGCCAGCATGGCTGCAAACTCGTAATCAATTTTATTTTTTTTAAAATCGCCCAGATCAATTTTAAAACCATTTAACTGGCCGCTTAAAGAAGTAAACTCTTTTGGATAACCTGCAGCAATACACTCATAAGCCGCTATGTTGGCATAGGTGTAATTGCGGGATGCAACAATGGGCGCAAAACCTACAAATTTAACTACTTCGTTATATTCCTTTACTGTTTTAGAATACGAGAAGGCATCTGTAAAATAAGTTTTTTGTTCTGGCTTATTGTTACAGCTATATAAACACAACAGTACAGCACAGGCCGTAATTAATTTTTTCATTTTTAATTAATATAATTGTTAAGAAGTAAGCAGCAATTATTTTTCAATACTACTTTGGTGCATTAAACTGCTAAGTCGATATTGAAGTTATCCGGAGGTTGCTCGATGGTTGCTTTATGTTTTACACCTGTGTTAGCAAGGCAGTAAACATAATTTTTTGAAGTAACTATTTTACAGAAAAGGTTTAAATGAAAAATTTCATTTTTTTCAAACTCGCCCAATAGCTTAATAAAAGAAAAGGCTTTGTTAGATTCGGATGATTTTTTATCAGTATCTTTTTTAAAATCAAAAACAACCTGTGTAAAATTATTTTTTGATGTAAGCAGTTGCTGTTTGGAAGTGTGTGGTATACACAGCATTTCTAAAGAGTCGTTATAAATACGGCATTTTACGTACTGGTATAAAACGCCATCCATTTCTACTTCGCCATAAGCACGGGTAAAATCTTTAGTGTTATTGTAATAAGGAAGATTAGTAGGTTTTTTTACAGAGATGAGTTCGGCATCGTTGTACTGCTTTTGATCGATCACTGTTTCCAGCTGCCGGTTAGCATTGATTACCAGTACATCAACAAACAATTTATACCCAAATAAGTTGAATATAAAAATGCCCAATAATAATATAGCAGCTAATTTTTTCATTCCGGCAACTGCAAAATAGTAAAATTTATTTACAATAAGACCAACAGGCTGGCATTTTTGCTGCATCAATTTGCCCGCAAACGGTTGCAGCAGGGCATTTGCAGCGTAGCGCATATTTTATGCCCCCTGTTATTTTACCACAAATGTTTTGCGCTGCGGCCCCACACCGGTTATAGTAAGGCTTTTCCATTGCTTTGGAAGAGTGGATTTTAATTGAATAACACCTGCAGGTGTTATCTCTAACCCGCCAAAACCATTTAATAAACTTTGTAAAATACCGCCTGCTCCGGTTGCAAAATACGGATTGGTGCCGCCTTTAGTTTCGGCAATTACATTAAATGGCGGATTTAAATTGGGCACATACGCATCTTTAAAAAAATGAAAAGCTTTTTCGCTATCGCCAATACGGGAATATAAAAGTGCAAAAATGGCCTGGGTCATTGCGGGTGTGCCTTCATTGGGCACTCTTACAGAATAATAGTCCAAATCTTTTTTTATTTGTTTAGCATCGGTAATTTCTTTTAAAGGATAGGCTAATAAATTTACATCGGCTTGTTTTATTCCTTCACCTTTATAAGTGGCATGTTCGCTTGTAGTGCCATCAGGCATTTTTAAAATGGGAATGTTATTGGCAACATTCATCCAATCGGCATCGGCGGCAACACCTAAAATTTTTGCGGCTTCGGTTGCATATTTTAAGTTAGCCTTGGCGGCAGCGTTAGTAAAGGCATTATTATCGACATTCTCGGCCCACTCATCTGCAGCCACTACATTTTTAATATCATAATGATTAGGGCCATTCCGCTCTACACGGCTTGCCCAAAAATCGGCAGTACTTTGTAAGATGGGCCAGCCCTTTTCTCTTAACCAGTTTTTATCCTGCGTTACGCAATAATAATTCCATGCGGCAATACCTACACATGCGGTAATGTGATGTTCAAAAGGGCCGCTCAATGCCCACACCGGTGTTTCTTCCACACCACTATCAGCACTCTCCCACGGAAACATAGCACCCTTATAACCTTTGCCAAATGCATTTCTTTTTGCAGCTTCCAATCTTTGGTAACGGTATTCAATCATACTTTTTGCTAGCTGCGGATGCAATTGTAAAATGGAAGGAAACATCCATAACTCCGTATCCCAAAATACATGGCCATTATAACCCAGACCACTTAACCCCATCGGGCTTGGGCTGTTAGCCGTGCCTTCTCTTACAAAAGAATATAAATGGTACAACATGCTGTGTACATCCTGCTGGCTTTGTGCATCGCCTTCAATTATTATATCGCTCTTCCATAAATCCTTCCACGCATTATTATGCATTTCAATTAATCGGTCACGCCCCTGCAATTTTGCAAAAAGGGTTAAGCGTTCTGCTTCGTTCAATGGATCATCATGATGTGCAGATGTTATTGATGAACCAACAATAGAATAACGATAGGTTTCCCCTGCTTTTAATTTTTTTGTAAATTTCATCAGGTGCATATTGTTATCCCACATTTCGTGTATCACTCTGGGTTCGCTGCCATGTGCCTCGCTAAAAATAAATGAATTGCTGGCACACATTAATAATTTTCCGGTAGGGCTTTTAGCCGTGGAGGTTAGTAAACTTATTGTGGTATGCGGCCTGTCAATTTCGTTATAATAATTTTCTACATCTTTTAAAGCATCGGGTGCTTCCATTTGAGAAGCGCTGCCTAAATTGAAATCTTTTTTTGCAGTAATTGTAATATCCATCAACACCGAATACGGTAACTGGCGCAAGGCATAATAAGTATAACTGATTGTTGCCGCATCTTTATAATTGAAAGATGTGGTAAAGCTGGCACCTTTCATATCCAGCGTTTGCTGCATATTGGTAACGTCTGCATTGCTCAACCTTCTGCCATCAACCTCCATATACATATTTAAAAGGTTGAAGCTTTTTAAAAAATTACTCACCCTTCCTCTTCCATATAAATCATAAGCACCTGCAAGTACTACATCTTTTATTTTAAACGCTTCGGGGCTGCTTACAATACCTATTTGCCCGTTTGCAACGGTAACCCCATAATAATTTTTTGCATCAATACTGGTAGTAGAAATTTTCCATGCATCCTGGGCAGCTATGCCTGATACAATTATAAAACTTATTACAGCCGCAATGGTTTTTTTATTCATAATTATTCAATTAAGGCAGTGTTTAATTTTTTAATTGTACAACAACTGCCTGGTAAGGTTGTAAAACAATATTTTTTCCTTCGGGTTTAAGTGGTTGCAAGTTATTGATTAATTCCTCTCCCCAATTTAAATCATCGGGCAGTGTTGTTTTGCCGTTGTTTGCCGTAAAATTCAACAACACTAAAAAAGTATTTTTCCCGTCGCTCCTGGTATAGGCATACACATTTGCATTTGCAGCATCCAGCAAACTATATTTTCCATACACTAAAACATCTTTATTATTATTGCGCAAGGCAATCATTTTGCGCACAAAATTTAAAATAGCGTTGCTGTCTTTATCCGATTGAACTGCATTTACCACTGTGTAATTATTGTTAACCGGTAGCCAGGGTTTAGCATTTGTAAAACCTGCATTAATTGTAGTATCCCATTGCATAGGCGTACGGCTGTTATCGCGGCTGAGCGCTGCCTGCATTTGCAAATATGCAGCTGCAGCAGCTTTACTTTCTTTAAGGGCTAAATAATACCGGTTACGGGTTTGCAGGTCGTTGTATTCATCCACAGTTTTAAAACGGATGTTAACCATACCAATTTCATCGCCGTTATATAAATATGGCGTAGCCCTTTGCGTTAATAAAAAAGTATGCAGCATTTTTGCACTGGACTCTCTAAACGCCGGGGCATCATTACCATAGCGGCTTACAGCACGGCTTTGATCGTGATTGGTAAAGAACACTGTGTTCCATCCATTGCTGATAAATTTATCATCCCATTTGCTTACAATTTGTTTTAAGCCTGTTACATTATTTCTGCCCACTTTATATTCGCCCAAATCAAAACTATCTCTTCCCCAAATGTTACCCAGCTCATCGTGGTAGAGTGTACTTATTTCTTTTCTGTCTTCTGCTACATAATCGGCTACTTTGCTAAAAGGAATTACGCCACCTTCGCCTACAGTATACAAATCATATTTACTCAAAACCTGTTCGTGCATTTCTTTTAAATAAGTATGCACTTTAGCATCGGCTCCGTAATAGCGTACAAATTGTTCGTTAGTAAAATCTTTTGGCATAGCGGGCCAGCTGGTATCTTTAGCCATAAAAGGAAAAGCATCTAATCTAAATCCACTTACACCTTTTGCCGCCCAAAACTTCATCATATCATACATTTCCTTACGAAGCACCGGGTTTTCCCAATTTAAATCGGGTTGCTTACGGCTAAAATAATGCAGGTAGTAACTGTTGGTGGTGCTGTCAAATTTCCAGGCATCGGCGTTTTCATCAAACAGGCTGTAACGTTTTGGCGGTGTACCTTTTTCAGCAGGCCACCAATGATAATAATTTCTATACTTATTGTTGCGGCTGCTTTTTGCCTGTTTAAACCATTCGTGTTCGTCGCTGCTGTGGTTTACCACAATATCCAGTATCAATTTGATATTTCTTTTTTTCATGCCTGCAAGCATTTCATCAAAATCTGCCATGGTGCCCATCTCCTTCATGATGGCGTTATAATCACTAATATCATAACCATTATCATCGTTTGGCGATGCACAGATAGGATTTAACCAAATTGCATTTATGCCAAGGTCTTTTAAATAATCTAAACGCTGCGTTATCCCTTTAAGATCGCCTACACCATCCCCATCACTGTCTTGAAAACTTCGTGGATACAATTGATATACCACTGCTTCTTTCCACCATTTTTTTTCTGTTGCAGCAGTTGCAGGTTTTGTTTCACTGATATTACAGGAAAATAAAATTGCCACAAGAAAAATAAAAGTGAAATTATATTTACGCATAGCACTAATTTTCTTTTAAAGATATTGCTTTACTAAAAAAATGTTACCGTCATTTTTTTAACAACAATCGTTTGCATTTTAATTAAACCAAAACAAGTAACCAATAACCTGCAGCATTGTGTATCTTAACCTTCACAAAATTTGCTTATGAACCAGAACAAACTATTTCGTTATTCTATTGTAGCCGCATTAGCCGGTTTTATTTTTGGGTTTGATACCGTGGTTATTTCCGGTGCCAATAAACCCATCCAGGATTTATGGCATACCACTCCATTTTTTCATGGATTTTTTATAATGTCGATGGCATTATGGGGAACAGTGTTAGGATCCATTTTTGGCGGCATACCCACAGAAAAATATGGCAGAAAAAAAGTGTTGTTCTGGATAGGAATTTTATTTGCTGTTTCTGCATTTGGTTCTGCATTTGCACCAGACCCTTACACTTTTTCTTTTTTTAGATTTATGGGTGGTGTGGGCATTGGGGTTTCGTCGGTGGTGGCACCAGCTTATATTTCAGAAATTTCAACGGCTTCAACAAGAGGCCGGTTAACAGCCATGTATCAATTTAATATTGTGTTTGGCATATTGATTGCATTTTTATCAAACTATTTTTTAGAAGGTGTTGGTGGCGATAATGACTGGCGCTGGATGCTGGGTGTACTGGCAATACCTGCATTAATATATACGGCAATGGTAATTGGCGTACCCGAAAGCCCACGCTGGTTAATCAGCAAAAAAAATGATATGGTGGCAGCAAAAAAAATAATGCAGGATATTGGTGTAGAAGATGCGGATGCAGAAATTGTTTCAATTATTGAAAGCAACAAACACGAAGTATCCGGAGGAAATGCCGCTACATTTTTTAGTGCAAAGCATAATAAAATAATTTGGCTGGCATTTTTAATTGCATTTTTTAACCAGCTCTCCGGCATTAATTTTATTTTATATTATGCGCCGGAAATTTTAACTAAGATTGGTTTAGGAGAAAAAGAATCTTTACTAAACTCCATCGCTATTGGCGGTACCAATTTAATTTTTACGTTTGTGGGCTTGTATTTAATTGACAGGCTGGGCAGAAAAACTTTAATGATCATTGGATCTGTTGGATACATCATCAGTTTATCCATGGTGGCTTATGCTTTTAAAACCGGCGCCAGCCCAACTTTTTTAATGACGTTTTTATTATTCTTTATTGCATCGCATGCCATTGGGCAGGGCGCCGTAATATGGGTTTTTCTTTCAGAGATATTTCCTAATAAAATACGGGCATTGGGCCAATCTTTTGGTGCCAGTGTGCATTGGGTATTTGCGGCAATAATCACTTTAGTAACACCCATTTTTTTAAATGAAAAAGATGGCATGCTTAACGATGCGCCCTGGATAATATTTGCTTTTTTAGCTGGTATGATGGTACTGCAATTAATTTGGGTGTTAACTAAAATGCCGGAAACAAAAGGAGTTTCGCTTGAAGAGCTGGAGAAGAAATTAAGTGTGTAAAGATGGCACGCTGAGGGGCAGAGGGCGCAGCGGAATTTTATAACTTTTCTTTATTTAAAAAAAGATTTTTTATGCAACAGAAAAAATATTTTCTTTTTATCGGTTTACTTTTTTCTTTGATGACGAACGCACAAACAAAACCTTACACTGAAAAATACCGTCCGCAATTTCATTTTTCGCCAGCAGTTAACTGGTGCAACGACCCTAATGGATTAGTGTATAACAATGGAGTGTATCATTTATTTTACCAGCATAATCCTTTTGGAAATGTTTGGGGCCACATGACCTGGGGCCATGCAACTTCTAAAGATTTAATTAACTGGAAACATTTGCCCATTGCCATCCCGGAAGAAAATGGGGTGATGATTTTTTCTGGCACCTGTGTGGTTGATAAAAATAATACCAGCGGTTTTGGTAAAAACGGCAAAGCTCCAATGGTAGCAGTGTACACCGGGCATATTGAAAATGTAAATCAAAGCCAGCACATTGCACACAGTTTAGATGACGGTGTTACCTGGACAAAGTATGCCAATAACCCTGTGCTTGATTTACATAAAAAAGATTTCAGGGATCCAAAAATATTTTGGCATCCACAAAAAAAATATTGGGTTATGGCATTGATGCTGCCGGTGGAGCATATCATGCAATTATACGCTTCAAAAAATTTAAAAGACTGGAAGCACCTGAGCGACTTTGGCCCTGCGGGTGATACCAGCGGCGTTTGGGAATGCCCCGATCTTACTCAAGTGCCTGTTGAAGGAATGCCCGGAAAAAAGAAATGGTTATTGCAAACCTCTCAAAATGCAACCATGCAATATTTTGTGGGTGAATTTGATGGTGTAAAATTTACCAACGAAAACCCTGCTGATAAAATTTACCGCCCCGATTACGGGCCAGATTATTATGCGGCCATTGCTTACAACCAATTACCGGCAAATGTTTTGCCCACAAGTATTGGCTGGGTAAACAACTGGAATTACGCAAACGATATTCCTACAACTCCATGGAAAAGTGCCATGGCTTTACCCAGAACTTTAAGTGTAAAAAAAGAAAATGGAGAATGGATATTAATACAAAAACCAATTGCAAAAACTTCATCCCTAAGAAAAAAATTATTTCAATCTAAAAATGAAACCGTAGAAAATAAAAAAGTTTTACCTGTTAAGAGCAGGCAATTTGAAATGGAACTAACCATTACCCCTTCTGCAGCAGCGATAAGCGGTGTAAAAATTTCCGTGGGAGAAAATAATTATTTTGAGATCGGTTACAATACTGCACAGCAATTATTTTATATCGACAGAAGTAAAAGCGGCAATACCTCCTTTAACGAAAATTTTAAAAAGATGCACCGCTTTGAAAAAACAATTTCCTTAAAAAATAAAAAACTGCAGTTGCATATTTATTTTGATAACAGCATTGCAGAAATTTTTGTAAATAATGGTGAGGCAGTTTTTACCGCTCAAATTTTTCCGGAAGCAAATGATACTGGTATTGAATTGTTCAGCAGCGGCGGAAAAAGTGAATGCAGTAATATAAATTTGTGGCAAATGAAAAGTGTTTGGTAAACGGGTATTTTTTATCTTGCAGCTGTATCTTGTCAACTTTAAGCAGCGCATAAACCTCACAGGTTTTATAACGGTTTACCAATCCAAACTTGCTTTCATAAACCTGTGAGGTTTGCCATTTTAGGTTTGAGATGATACTATCAAAAAAATAAATTTTACAACTGGTTATAATAAAGCATGAGAAAAATAATTATTGGCTTAGTAAGTCTGGGTGTATTGATGGTGGGTGCTGTATATCTTTTTATCCCAAATATTGTTACGCTAAAAGGCAGCCTGGCGGCTGCTGCTACAAGGCCTGGTTTAAACAGGATGTTGTTAGATAAAACCAATGTGGCAAAGTGGTGGCCTGGAAAAATAAGTAATGATAGTTTTTTTTTAAATAATGTTGCTTACACTATACATAACAGCAATATATCCGTAATGCCCATAGTTATTACTGATAAAAACAGTACTATTACTACTTCGCTTTTTTTAATAGAAATAAATACAGCGCTTACAAATTTAGAATGGGTTGGCGCAATGGTCACTTCTTATAATCCAATAAAAAGAGCAGTTGCTTATTTTAAAGCAAAAAAAATTGAATCGGATATGCAGCTCATTTTAAATAAAATGGGTAGCTTTTACAATTTGCCTGAAAATATTTATGGCTTTGATATACAAAAAGATTTTGTAAAAGACAGTACGTTAATACAAATTTCATCCACAAGTAAAGGTTATCCCAGCAGCCAGTTTATTTATAGTCTTGTAGATAAGCTGAACAATTACGCCGAAAATAATGCTGCAAAAAAAACCGGCTACCCCATGCTTAATGTTAATAAAGTAGACAGTATAAATTTTACAGTTAAAGTGGCTATACCAGTTGATAAGCCATTGCCTGATGCCGGTGATATTGTACAAAAAAGAATGCTGGGCCGGGGCAATATTTTAGTTACCGAGGTTAAAGGCGGCAATGAAATTGCAAAGAAAGCTATTATAGAAATGAAGAAATATGCAGATGATTACAAAAGAGTTGCTCCTGCAATTCCTTTTTATTCTTTAATAACCGACCGCTTAATAGAAACTGACAGCAGTAAGTGGATTACAAAAATTTATTTTCCGGTGATGTAGTTTTTATTTTTTTGCAGCCGGAAATTTTAAAACCACAACGCTGTCATTATTTTTTGCTAAAATGTAAGCTGGGGCGTTGCCAATGGTTACGGGTTGTATATGTCTTACTTCTCCTTTTATTGCAAGGCCGTTAAAATTGCTGCAGGTAAAATTTCCTTTACCGTTATTCACCAATACCGTTCCATAATCTGCATCATACCTGCCGGCATGAATATTATTGCTGTAATAATTACCGGCCAAAATTATGTCGGGTAAATTATCATTGTTTACATCTGCAATGGCGGCATCACGGTAAGCAGTTAATTGGGCTTGCCACGGCAAAGCTAGGGTAGTGAAATTTAAATTGCCATCATTTATTAAAATGGCGTTGGCAAAATAATCAGCCGAAGAAACTGTAGCCTGCTTAATTTTTTCTGCAGGAAAAATATGTTTAAACTCCGCCTTAGCAAAATCTGCTGCATAAATAAATTTCTTTTTAAGCATTGGTACCTGCCTTTGCAATTCATCTTTGCTGGAAAAAGTAACTTCTTTATTTTTTACAAAATAAGTAAGCACCTGTTCTTTTTTACCGTTATCATCAAAATCGTTAAAATATAATTGAACGGGTTGCGCTGCTGTGGCCTGAAGCCTGCTGTTAAGCCCAAGGTTACCTGCAATTAAATCAATGTCGCCATCATTATCCACATCAACCGGCAACACAAAATTCCACCAGCCTTTTTTATCCGTCAATTCTTTTTTTATGAAATTACCTTTTGTATTTATAAATGCCGTAACACCTCCCCATTCGCAGGTAACCAATAAATCTTTGTCACTGTCCTTATCTAAATCTAACCAAACAGCATTAGTAACCATTCCGGTATTTGCAAGATCTTTTGCATGCTTATCAGTTACATCAATAAATTTTCCGGTGCCATCATTTTGTAATAAATAAGAGCGTGGAATTTCTCCATAATTCCAGGGCACTGTTCTGCCGCCTAAAAATAAATCCACAAAACCATCTGCGTTAAAATCGTTGGCAATGATGCATGAGGGTGTAACAGCAATATTTGCAAACGCATCTTTCAATTTTTTAAAATTGGCTTTGCCATCATTCAAAAAAATCCTGGGCAATAAATGCTCATCGCTGCCGTAATATTCGTTTCCACCCGTTGCAATTACCAAATCAATATGCCCATCATTATTTACATCGGCCCAGGTGGCACTTACATCTTCGTACATACTGTCTAAAAACATTTCCGGTTGAACTGTCTTTAAAAATTTTCCATTTGCCTGCTGCAAAAAAACAGCATTGTGAAAAGTTTTAGAAGCGCCAATAAAAACATCATCTAATCCATCTTTGTTTATATCAGCCACAGCGATTGCCGGGCCTTCGGTTGAAAGCATGTGTGGTATCAGGGGCTCACGGTCAAATTCATTAAAAGCATTTTCCGTATGCTTATAATTTAAACCTGTTGCATTTGTAATATCAACTGCAGGGTTTAAATTATTTTTATTAAAGTTGAGAATACTGTTATAATCAAACTGCGGCAATCCCATTTTATAATTAAATGAAAGTTGTTGTGTTAGCGTATCAATTGTAATTTTTTCATAGGAGTTATCGGGCCATATTAAAAATGCCGAATCTATTTTTGATGTGCTTAAACCAATATGCAAGGGTATTTCCATGCTGGACATAAAGCCCCTCACCGTATTTTTTTCGTAAGTGGCTATTCTATCGCCGGTAAAGAGAACCAGTTTTGAACCAACCGCATTTTTATTTTTTGGGGAACCGTTTAATTTTATTGTGGTGAAATTTTTATTCTCTTTTTTTGCTGTTTTATTTTCATACAATAAAGCAGGATCATTAATATTATTTACCGCCACATCCAAATCTCCATCGTTATCAAAATCGGCATATACTGCTCCATTTGAGTAAGTGGGCAAATCGTTACCCACGGCAGTTTCCATATCCTCAAACTGCAAATTATTTTTATTTTTATAAAATTTATTAGGGATTTTTATTTCAGGAAATTTTTTCATCAGCGCCATATCCTTATCCTTCATATCGCTGTTTTTTATTTTTTCCTGTATTTCGGTATTGTAAATAAAATTTACATAATCCATATCGTTCAGCCGCTTGGGAATACCATTGGCAATAAATAAATCTTTCAAACCATCGTTATCAAAATCCATAAACAAAGGTGCCCAGCTCCAGTCTGTTGCCGAAATACCAGAGTAAACGCCTGTTTCGCTAAACTTACCATTACGCCTGTTATATTGCAACGTATTTCTTGAATACTGGTAATTATACCCCGAAGAAATTTTACTAAAAAAAACATCGTAATCATCATCGCCTAACGAACGTTTTAAAATATACGGATCGGCAGCCAGCATATCCATCGAAATAATTTCGGGATAGCCATCATTATTGGCATCGGCCACATCCACACCCATCGAAAATTTACTGGTATGCATCAGCCGCTCATTATTCTCTTCGCTGAATGTTCCATTTTTTTGGTTAATGTATAGATAATCATTTTCATGAAAATCATTTCCGATATATAAATCGGGCCAGCCATCCAGGTTAATATCACTAACGGCAATGCCCAGCCCATAACCAATTTCGGTACTGTTTATTTTACTTTGTTTTGTTACATCAGTAAAATGATTACCATCGTTGCGGTATGATTTATCACCAGATAAATCACTGTAGGTATTTACAAAATTATTTCGGGGAGCATAAGAGCTGCTTTGATGAATAGAATGATTTAGTAGGTACATATCAAGGTCTCCATCTAAATCGTAATCAAAAAATGCTGCCTGCGTGCTGAAGCCAGAAAAATCTAATCCGTACGCCTTTGCTTCATCGGCATAAAACGGAATGCCATCTTTTATCCCTTTACAAACCAGCAGTTGATTTTTGCTGTTTAAAATTTCATACTTCCCCACTTTGCAAACATAAATATCCAGCAGGCCATCGTTATTAATATCTACAACCGATACGCCGGTTGACCATCCTTTATCCTGTGGAACTGTTGCTGCTGCTGTGGCATCTTTAAAATGCAGACTGCCTTCATTAATATACAATTTATTATCGCCCTGATTTGCTGCAAAAAACAAATCAACCAAACCATCATTATTAAAATCGCCAGCGGCAACACCGGAGCCATTATAAAAATACATGTAATTAAACATGTTAAATTTTTCTGTAGGTGTAACCCTGTTATTAAAATGCAAACCAGTTTTATCATCTTTCAATACTTCAAACAAAACTGGCAAAGCAGTTTTGCTGTTGTTTTTACATGAAGTAAAACAAATGCAAAAAATTACAGCACTTAGATAAAAAATATAGCGGGTAGTTGTATTCATGCTTCAATAGCTGTTACTTTTTAGCAAGTATTTTTTTCTGTTTCATTTGATACAAAACAGGAAACTCATTATTTTGTAAGAATAAAATGTTTGTTTTGTTATTTCGTTTTACTAAAACAATATCCCTCACCTGGCCCTGCAATGCAAAACCAGTGTGTGTTTGGCTAAGTGCCGCAAAATTTCCTTTGCCATCATTTACTAAAACATCTCCTGTGCTGGCATCCAGCCTGCCCAGCTGGGGTTGAAAACCAAATTCATTTCCGCCCATTACCAAATCAATTTTTCCATCTTCATTAATATCTATGGGCAGTATAGATTTTACAGAAGAAAATTGAACGCTTAATGGCAAAGGCTTAATGGTAAAATTGCCGTTACCATTGTTATACGCAATACAAGATGAGGAATAGTTAACCATTTTTACAGTGGCTTTATCCATTACTTCTTTGCTGAATAATTCCTGCACCGATTTATTTGCATAATCATTATTGCGCAGATTTTGTTTTTTTAGCACCGGCATCTGGCTCTCCAGTTCCCCTTTCATAAATACTGGTTTATCTTTTCCATCAATTGTTCGGGAAATTATTTTATCTGTTTGCCCGTTATTATCAAAATCATTTAAAAATAATTTCGCTGGATTTTTATTATCAGGATGCAGGTAAAAGTTTTCTCCCAGGTTTCCTAAAATCAAATCCTGCTTACCGTCGCCATTTAAATCTGCAACCGCAATAGTTTGCCACCAACCCATTTTATCATCCAAATTTGATTTTACTGCAATAAAACTATTGTTGCTGTATTTAAATATTTTAGGCGCCATCCAGTCTCCTGTAATAATTAATTCTTTTGCAGTATCTCCCTCTGCATTTGCCCACACTGCACCTGTTATCATTCCTGCACCAGTAACAGCTTTACAATTTTCTGCAGGCATATCTTTAAAATTTCCTTTGCCATCATTAATGTAAATATGGCTTTGTGGCGTAAGCCCATATTCGCCACTTACACATCTTGCGCCAACAAACAAATCAAGATCGCCGTCATTATCAAAATCGTTTGCAACAGCAGTGCTTATATTATCTTTATTGGCAGAAAAAGCTGTGGTTAAAATTTGAAACTCCCCTTTCCCATCATTAATAAATAACCGGTGCTGCAGCTCTCTGCTTAACGGCATAGCGGCATTACCGCCAGAACACAACAACAAATCATTATCGCCATCTTTATCACAATCAAAAAATAATACTGCGCCATCTACAAAGCCGGTGTACTGTTTAAATACCAGGGTTTCTTTTTTTATAAAGCCGCCGCTGGTATTTTGTAAATATAATTGTCCCTGTTTTGCAACAGTTCCGCCAATATAAATATCGTCCAGTCCATCTCCGTTTACATCTGCTACAGCAGCTTTTGGCCCATCATGCGACAGCATTTGTGGTATGGCTTTTTCCCTGTAAAAATCTGTAAAATCGTCGTCAATATTTTTATCAAAAGCCGTGGGCACAATCTCAAATAAGGATGCTGTTATACTTTCAATTTTATTATTTATTCTTTCTCCGTTTACTGGCTGTGTGTAACTAAGGTATTTATTTATTGGGGGATGAATAACTTTTGTATAAGTAAGATTTGGCCACACAATAATTAATGAATCAATTTGCAGGGCATTTCCAATACCAATACTTTGTTTATAATCTACCGATGATTGAAATCCACGGCTGGGCATTATTTCTTTAGTTAGAATTTGCTCTTTACTATACACCATAATTTTACTGCCCACAGCAAATGTATTTTTATCATTGCCTTTTAAAGAGATGCCAATAAAATTATTTTTATTTTGTTCCCTGCTTTTATTTTTAAAAACAAATGCCGGTTCGTTTACATTATTTACAACCACGTCAAGATCGCCATCATTATCTAAATCGGCGTAAGCAGCGCCATTACTAAAAGAGTTTTTATCAAAGCCCCAATCTATTCCTTTGTCTTCAAATTTAAGGTTACCCAAATTGCGGTACATTTTATTGGGCACGGCGATAGAAGGAATTTTGTTCACCAGTTCAGAAAGATTTTTTTGCCCGGTGGCCATCATCTTTTCTTTTATTTCGTTGGCATCAAAACTTAAAAAATCCTGGTTGGTAAGGTCGCGGTAAATGCCGTTACAAACATACAGATCGTTTAATCCATCATTATCTGCATCAAACATTAAAGCGCCCCAGCTCCATTCACTTGCATTAACGCCGCTGTAATTTGCAATATCTTTAAATTTTCCATTGCCATCATTTAGCTGCAAAGTATTTTGCAAATACTGATGAAAAAATCCATTGCGTTCTTTTAAACGAAACTGATCTATATCATCAAAACTTAAAGTTGTTTTTAAACGGTAATCGTCTGCAGGCAACATATCGGTAGTAAATATTTCAGCATGGCCATCATTATTGATATCCCCAAAATCGGCTCCCATTGAGGCGTAGCTATTGTGCCCCACCCTTTCTTCCAGCTCATCTTTAAATGTTCCGTTTTTTTGGTTGATGTACAAATAATCTCTTTCAAAAAAATCGTTTGATACATACACATCGGGATAATTATCATTATTAACATCACCAACGGTTACGCCCAAGCCAAAACTCATTAAAGTGCCATGAATACCCGCCTGCCGGGTAACTTCTTTATAAAATCCATTATCGTTTCTGTACAGGTGATCGCCACCACCTTTTAAATATTCCGCCACATTCCAATTGGATGCAAAAACATCACGCTGTTTAGGATAACCCAAACTGTTTACCGGCACCGGGCTGTTATCTATTTTAAACATATCAAGGTCGCCGTCTACATCGTAATCAAAAAAACTAACCTGTGTGGTATAGCCAGAATCTTTCAATCCATATTTTTCTGCGCTTTCTGTAAAAGTTAAATCCTTATTGTTGATAAAAAGTTGATTGCTTCTTAATGCGGCATTGTGCATACTGCCTGCATTGCAAACAAAAATATCTAACCAGCCATCTGCATTAATATCTGCCATTACTACACCTGTACTGTATTGTTGCTTATCAACAAAACCTGCCTTAGATGAAATATCTTCAAACTTAAAAATGCCCTTATTTAAAAAAAGTTTGTTGCTGCCCTGGTTGGCAGTAAAAAAAACATCGGCAAACCCATCATTATTTATATCGCCTGTTGCCACACCGCCGCCATTATAAAAATTACGGTAGTTTAAAATGTTGATGGTATCATTATCCTGCACTTTATTTATAAATTCAATTCCGGAGTTTTCAACTAATTCAAATAATGCTGTATTTTTTTGTTGTTGCTTACAGGAAATAATAAGCGCCAATGAAAACAGGGCTGCCACACAACTCTTGGAGGGTTTTAAACCCTCCAAGAGTTTGCAAAAACCCTCCAGGAGTTGGCAAAAACCTTCCGGGAGTTGAGCTGTTATAAAAAATATTTTATTATTATTTCGTTTTAATCCCATCATTCAATTTATACAAAAAAGGAAACTCATTATTTTGCAGGAATAATAAAAAAGTTCCTTTAGCATTTTTTATTGTTGCAATATCTCTTAACTCGCCCCTTAAATTTAAGCCCGTCTTTTTTGCTTCCTGCCAGGTAAAATTTCCTTTTCCGTCGTTAATTAATACATCCCCAAAGCTTGCATCTAATTTTTCAAACTGTGGTAAAAAACCAAACTGGTTGCCCCCCGTTACCAAATCAATAAACCCGTCTCCATTAACATCTGTTGGCTCAATTGCATTAATGCAGGATAGCTGCGACATAACCGGCAATTCTTTTATTGTAAACTTACCATTGCCCGTATTAATGGCAACACACGAAAAGGAATAGGTAAACTTTTTAACAACAGAAGTGCTTATCATTTCTTTTGAAAAAAGATTTTGTATAGATTTATTTGCATACTCGCTGTGTTTTAAATTTTCCTTCTTTAAAACAGGAAGCTGATCCTGTACATCTCTTTTTAAAAACACCGGCATATCCTTGCCATCGATAGTGTAAGTCATCATTTTATCAATGTCGCCATTTTTATCAAAATCATTCAACCATAATTTTGCAGGACTGCCGGCTTTAGGAGATAAATAAAAATTATCGCCGATATTGCCTAAAATTAAATCCTGCTTACCGTCATTGTTTATATCTGCAACGGCAACCGATTGCCACCATCCAAACTTATCATTGATGTTTGTGTTTACTTCTTCAAAAATATTGTTATTAAAAGAAAAAATTCGAGGCGCCATCCACTCACCAACAATTATTAATTCTTTTTGTTTATCGCCGCTTACATCTTCCCATACCGCACCGGTTACCATTCCAATATTAGCAACATCAGGATTTTTTGTTTGAGCTATATCTGTAAAATGACCTTTACCGTCGTTTACAAATAAATAACTCTGCGGATCTTTGCCATAAACCCCGGGATAACTTCTTGCACCGATAAATAAATCAGGATAGCCATCATTATTAAAATCGTTGGCTATGGCAACGCCTATGTTCATGTTCATATTAGGGAAGGCTGCACTGTTTAATGTAAAATTTCCTTTACCATCATTTGTAAATAAACGCAATTGTAATTCCCTGCTGTTTACCGGACGATTATTTCCGCCCGGGCAAATGAGTAAATCCATATCTGCGTCTTTATCATAATCTACAAACAACACCGCCACATCTTCAAATTCAAAAAATGGTTTAAAAGCATTTTCATCTTTTTTAGTAAATGTTCCGTTTGAGGTTTGCAAATACAATTGTCCAATTTTTCCCTGTGCCCCACCGATATAAATATCTGTGAACCCATCGCCATTTACATCTGCAGTTGCAGCTTTAGGCCCCTCACGTGAAAATACTCTTGGTATTAAACGTTCGTTATAAAAATCAACGTATTCATTTTCTTCATGTTTCTCAAACGGGGTTGTTGTTTTTGAAAAAAATGTTTCAACAGGTTTTTCAACTATAATTTTTTCCGGGGTTGTTTGTATTTGTGTTTGATTAAAGAGGTGCAGTTTATTTATTTCCGGCGAATCAAACTTACTGGTGCTCCTGTTGGGCCAGGTTATTATTGCTGAATCAATTTTTGTTGCAGCACCTAATCCAAAAATTAATTTATAATCAACAGATGATTGAAAGCCCCGGCTGGGCATTAATTCCTGGGTAAGGATTTGATCACCAATATGCAATTGTACTTTACTGCCAATAGCAAAAGAATTTTTTGCTGCCCCCTGTAATGAAAACCCGATAAAATTATTTTTATTAATTTCTCTTGATTGATTTTTATAAATAAATGTGGGTTGATTTTGATTGCACACAATTAAATCCAGGTCACCATCATTATCTAAATCGGCATAAGCTGCACCATTACTAAAAGTGGGTTGCGCCATTCCCCAATCGGCACCAATATCGGTAAACCTTAAATTTTTATCGTTGCGGTAAACTTTATTGGGTAAAGGGGTAAGTGGAATTTCTTTTAAAATATTTTCAACTGCTTCTTTTTTACCCGTCATTACCATTTTTTGGTTAACGTCGTTGGCAAAAAAATCCATGAAGTCTAAATTGGTTACATCTTTTCCTACTCCATTGCAAACGTACAAATCGTTCCAGCCATCATTATCCATATCGAATATTAATGCGCCCCAACTCCAGTCGGTAGCTGCCACACCACTGTACCGGGCAATGTCGATAAATTTTCCATCTTTATTATTAAGCTGTAAACAATTTTTGGTGTACTGATAATAAAATCCTGATTTTAATTTATCAGTAAACAAACTGATATTGTCGAAAGATCCGGTAGTTTTTAAACGGTAATCATCTACCGGCAACATATCTGTTGTAAATAAATCGGGATAGCCATCATTATTGATGTCTGCAATATCGGCACCCATGGAGGAAAAGCTGGTATGCTGAAACCATTGCTCCATCTCATCTTTAAAAGTGCCATTTTTTTGATTGATGTATAAATAATCCCGTTCGTAAGAATCGTTGCTTACAAAAACATCGGGCCAGCCATCCCTGTTGATGTCACTAACGGAAACGCCGAGCCCAAAACTTATTAAGCCTCCGTGTATGCCGGCCTGCGAAGTAACTTCTTTAAAAATATTATTATCGTTTCTGTATAAATGATCGCCGCCGCCTTTTAAAAAATCAGCAATTTTCCATAAGCTGTCGGGCATATCCCGCCTGTTGGCAAAATTTAACTGGTTGATGGGGATGGGGCTGTTGTTAATCATAAAACAATCCAAATCGCCATCCATATCATAATCAAAAAAAGAAACCTGTGTGGTGTAGGCAGCAATGTCCAAACCAAATTTAGCAGCCGCTTCGGTAAAAGTGCTGTTGTGATTATTAATATACAATTTATTTTTTCTTGTACCTGTACCCATATGACCTGATGAGCAAACATAAATATCTAACCAGCCATCGCCATCTACATCTGTAAAAACGGTACCGGTATTCCATTTATCATCTTTAATAATGCCGGCTTTATCACTTATATCTTCAAATTTAAAATTGCCTTTGTTAAGGTATAATTTATTTGCGCCCACATTGGAGGTAATAAATACATCTGCCAGTCCATCATTATTAATATCACCTAACGCAACTCCATTACCATTGTAAAAGTTTCTGAATAAAAAACCGTTTTCCAGGCTGTCGTCTACAACTTTATTATTTAAATCAATCCCTGTATTCTCCATCAATTGAAATAATGGTTTGTTGCTGCTACTGATGTTACCCGATTTACTTTTACAGGAGTAAAATGCAACTGCTGCAATACAGCATAAAAAAAGAAAATAATTTTTCATTAATAAGAAAATCGTTTGTAAAACATGGGGTAAAAGTAAAAGGCCATTGAAACAATGACCTTTTACGAAATTATGATAAAATACAGTTACTACATTTTGTTATTAGTACCCTGGATTTTGTTTTAGGTTTGGATTAGCAGCCAATGCCTGAGAAGGAATTGGATACAAAAGATATTTTGGATTGTCAGCGGGTTTATAAGGCCATGGTCTTAAAAATACACCAAAGCGAATTAAGTCTGTTCTTCTAACCCATTCTCTGTATAATTCCCTGCCTCTTTCTGCAAGTAATGTAGTAGGTACAAAATTTGTTGCAGCCACCAGCGTCATTGAAGGTAATGGTGCAGCTCCTCTTGCAGCCCTTAATGCGTTAACCATGATTAATGCTCCTGCATTATCCGGTGTTCCTCTTCTCATCATTGCCTCAGCAACCATTAATACTGCATCAGCATACCTGAAGATGATAACATCATTACCAGCAGCTCCATCGTAATTTGCAAAATCAGGTGCATATTTTAAGATACGGATACCTGTTGCTTCTAATAAGCCCGGTACAGTTTCAAACATACCTGCACCAATTACTGGATTAAAGCTTAATAATTTTGCATTAGGACCATCTGCAGCTACCCATCCTCTGTAATGTTTTTTGTTACCCAAATCATCAAATTGCTGACCAATTAATAAACCTGGCCGTAAACCTGAACCGGGAACATCAGTTACCCCTTTTTTAAATCTACCACCAATTCTTTGGTCAAGTAATGTATCAGAAGGAGTTTGTGTAGTGGAAGTAGTAACACCAAAAGTATTATAAAATTCTGCAACTGTAGAAAATCCGTTCCAACCTGCATTAGGTGCTTTTGGATCGAATGAATTATAGTGTAAAGTGCTGTACCAGAATGAACGTACATCCATATTATTTGCAGAAACACCAGAGGTATTATCGTAGGCCCAAATGGCTTCTTTTGTTTTTGATTGGTTGTCTGCTGTAAAATTATCGAAGTAATCAGGTGTGTAAGAATATCTGCCAGAACTGATAATAGCGTTACCCAAAGTAATTACCTGCTGCATATCAGCATCAGCAAATGTTGGTGTTGCCCTGTTAGCAAATGCGCCTCTGTTTAAATAGCACCTCATTAGTAAAAACCTTACTGCGTCTGTAGTACCTTTATAATTTATATTGGCACTTGCAGCAGGTATAGTAGCTAAAATTGCATTTAATTCACTAATAATAAAATCTGCTGCAGCAGCTCCCGATTTAACTTCAGGTGCATTTAAAAGATTATCTCCCGGATTTCTTATTGGAAATTGTCCGTAAAAATCTAAGATATTATACAATGCATAAGCTCTTAA
>JAYURK010000133.1:0-11831 GCA_043756235.1 Ferruginibacter sp.
TAATCAAACTTTTATCTACCGTTTTAAAGGCTTCGATAACTTCCGAAGAAACGTTTAGCGCCAAAATCGCTGTCAATACCAAGTACATGATATTGATCATCTTTTGCCGGGGCTCTTTAGGTAAAGCCATAATATTTTAAATTTACGGGGGTTATTTAAGTTAAAATTGTTTTCTTTTAAATTTGGTTTAGTTAGGCGTTTAGTGTTTAGGTGTTTAGGCGTTTAGTGAATACACTAAATGCAAGCCACAAACTAAAAACTAATAAACCGTAAACTATTTATCTGCCCTGCATTGCGCTAAGCATGTTACCATAAACTGAGTTTAATTTACCCAGGTTGTTGGCTAAAGCACCAATTTGCTCTTTTGCTTTTGCTGCATCATCTACACTCGCCATCATGGTTACACTGGCTTCGTTTAACTTACCATAAAAATTGTTTAAAGATTTTAAATGGTTGTTGGCTTCTTTTAATTCCAGCTCGTAAATAGTATTTAAAGAACCTAAATTTTTGGTAAGGCCCTGTACCTGCTCATGAAAACCTTTAGCTGCTTCGGAAGCATTGTTAAAAGAACTCATTGAAGCGGCACTTGCAGTAAATGCAGAACTCATATTGCCGATAGCTACTGTTGCTTCTTTAGTTTTTGCACCAAAATCGCTGGTGTTTTTTACCACATCGCTTACATCGGCAATGTTGGCAACCGAACCTTGTAATTTATTAAAGCTTTCGCCTAATTTTTTTAAGTTAGCTGGATTAATTTCTGCATCCTGCATCATTTTATCCATTGATAATAATGGGTTGTTGCTGCTGGCAACTACTACTTCAGGAATGTCGTCATCTTCTTCGTGATGCTTAGGTTTAATCCACTCAATTGCGGCATAAATTAAAAAGATGCCGGTCTCCGTCCACATACCAACTGTAAGCAGCACATCTGCATAAGCCTGGTGGGTTAATTTTGCCCATGCTGCAAAAATGATTACCGCAGCTCCGGCGCTTACCAATACATCAATTAGAGTTAAGAAAGTTCTTTTTTTGTACTTAGCCATGACGTTTTAAATTTTTAAGTTTTAACTGGGGGTTATTTATAGTATGAATTACACAAAAGTTTATAATATGCCCGTAATGTTTGTATCACGGGCATTATTAAATAAGCTATTAATTTTTGGAAAATTACTTTTTGCCTTTTTTAGGTGCCGGGGGCAAATCAATCACACAACGGAATCCAATGTAGGATTTTGCTGTATCCTGGTATTCGTAATTACGTGTACCACATCTTAATAATGCACCTACATCTTTCCAGCTTCCGCCGCGTAATACCTTACGCTTATCACGGGGCTTATCAGTTTCTTTGGCATTGTACCTGATATCCGGGTTTAAATCGTGCTGAAAATTATATGCTCCTTCGTAATATAAAGATGAGGTCCATTCTGCAACATTACCTGCCATGTTATACAAACCAAAGTCGTTAGGCCAGTAAGCATCTGCCCTTACTGTATATAAACCACCATCTTCGGGATAATTACCACGGCCGGGTTTAAAGTTAGCTAACAAACAACCTTTTTTATTTCTAAGATAATAACCGCCCCATGGGTAAGAAGCCTGGCTTCTGCCGCCACGTGCTGCATATTCCCATTGTGCTTCTGTTGGTAAACGGAAATCTGATTCTGCATTTTTCTTTTTACTTTCCAGGTATGCATTTAAGTAATGAGTTCTCCATTCGCAAAAAGCAGTAGCCTGTTTCCAGCTAACACCTACTACCGGATAATTTCCAAAAGCAGGATGGCTGTAATATTGTTTTGCCATTGGCTCGTTATAAGAGTAAGAAAAATCTCTTATCCAGCATAATGTATCAGGATAAATTTTTACCGGCTTCTTCATCATAAACTGATTACGGGGAATTGTTGCATCCCTGTTCATTGCTGCAGCTTTATAATCAAAAGTTTCTGACTGGTATTCAATTTTAGTGGCGTCAATTTCTTTTTTGCCAAAAATGCGGTTATCGGGAGTAACAATCATGGCATCAATTTTTTCTAAAGTTGATTTATCACCCCATTTGATTGTTTTAATTCTTTTCCAGTCCAGGTAGGTATTACCATCGGCACCTTGTTTTTCAAAACCCATCAAATGACCGGCTATTGAATCTTTTACCCAGTTGGTAAACTGGCGGTACTCGTTGTTGGTAATTTCTGTGGCATCCATCCAAAAACCACTAATGGATACAGACTTGTTACGGGCTGTAAAAGCATAACTCACATCTTCGTCACTGGGACCCATATGAAATGTTCCGGGATTGATGTAAACCATTCCGGGAGGTTTGGGTAAACTCCATCTTGATGCAGGAGCAACTCCTATCAGTTGTCCTTTGTCGTCTTTAGAGCCGCCGGATTTATTTTTTCCAAGCATTTTACAGCTTGAAGAAGTGGATGCGATAGCAGTTATAGCTACCATGCAGAACAATATGTTCTTCATTGTTTTTAACTTTGAGGGTGATGAGCAAATGTAACGATTATTTTGAATTAACGTCATATTGTAAAAGTTTCACGGACTAAAATTTTGAACAAATTAAGATCCCGAAAATGTTAAACGACAGAAAAAATATATTATTGTGAGTAAACATTAAATTTTAATCAAATCCCTCCACCTGTTTAATTAGTTTTTCTATAGTGTTAACGGGGCTTTTGCAGGTATATTGCCTGCACAGGTAAATCAGCGTTTCTTTACCCGAACTTTTACTTTTCAGCATCGGAAAATCCCCATTTTCATGCGCAGCAGCTTGCAGGATTTTACCCGGCAGGTAACGTAATAAAACCTGGTTGCGCAGGTTTTCAAAATCATCACCGGTGATGGTAAGCTCATTAATGCCAAACGTATTTTTTAATAATAAGGATGCCCACACACCAAAAGATGTTGGATACGATACAATTGCTGTGCCAAGTGAGGCAGTAATTTTTTCAGCAAGACTGTACCAGGCTGTTTTATTAAAAACAATGGAAAGATATAACAGGTTTTCGGCCATAATACTGTTGCCTGATGGTACAGCGCCATCGTAAACTTCTTTTTTTCGTAAAATAACATCGGCCTGCATTTTATGGGTAAAAAAGAAATAGCCGGTGCCGGCATCGCTAAAGTTTTCCAGTACGTACTCCGTAATGGCTTTGGCAGTGGTAAGATAAAATGTGCTTGAAGTAATTTCCTGTAAATGAATACAGGCCTGTATCAGAAAAGCGTAGTCATCTAAAAAAGCGGGGTATTTAGCCACCCTATTTTTACAGGTATGATAAAACTGATGGCCCTGATCTTTAAAGTTTTGCAGTAAAAAATCCATGGTTTTTACCGCCAGGGCTTTATGATCATCATTGTTAAATGCGGCGGCAGCTTTGCACAAAGCGGTTACTAATAAGGCGTTCCATCCTAATAATAGCTTATCATCAGTTACGGGCCGTATTCTTTTATTTCTCTCAATTAACAATTTATTAAGGCAGCTGTTTAAAATATTTTGCAGCTCATGTTGTGGTATTTTCTTTTCGGCAGCAAAAAGTTCTACTGGTTTTAAAATGCGTAGAATATTTTTCTCTTCCCAGTTGCCCTTTTCACTTACATCAAAAAAATCGCAAAACACAGCAGCATCTGCACCCAGAACATTTACAACCTCAGTTTTATCCCAAACATAAAATTTACCTTCTACCCCTTCGCTGTCGGCATCCAGCGCAGCGTAAAAGCCACCGGCTTCATCCATTAATTCTGTTTGTAAAAAATGGATGGTTTTTTCAATAACTGCTTTATACTTTTCATTTTTGGTTATTTGGTAAGCATCGCAAATAATATTTATCAGCAAGGCATTATCGTACAGCATTTTTTCAAAATGTGGTGCCAGCCATTCGGTATCGGTGCTGTACCGTGCAAAGCCGCCGCCGGCGTGGTCGTAAATGCCACCTTCCATCATCTTATCTATAGAAAGCAGTGCCTGTTGCAGTGCAGCAGTGTGGCCAGTGTAAAAATAATATTGTAATAAATATTGAATGGTAAAGGTTTGTGGAAATTTAGGCGCATTACCAAAACCGCCCCAGGTGGTATCAGCCTGCTTTAAAATATTTTCAGTAATAAGTGCACAATTTTTTTTTGTAAAAACGGTAGCTGTGTGCGGCGCAATAATTTGGGCAAAGTTGTTAGCCTTATGTAAATGGGCCATCATATTTTCGGCCTGTGCTGTTATCTCTTCACTTCTCTCCTGCCACGCTATGGCTAATGCACTCAAAACTTCCGTCCACGATGAACGGTTAAAAGCTTTAACCGGTGGAAAATAAGTGCCGCCGTAAAATGGCTTGGCGTCTGGCGTTAAAAAAACATTCAGCGGCCAACCGCCGCTTCCGGTTATGGCTTGTACAGCGTCCATATAAATGTGGTCCAGGTCGGGCCGCTCTTCCCTGTCAATTTTTATATTGATAAAATTTTCATTCATTTGTTTAGCCACGGTTTCATTTTCAAAACTTTCTTTTTCCATTACATGGCACCAGTGGCAGGCAGCATAACCAATACTTACCAATATCAGTTTGTTTTCTGATGCTGCTTTTTGCAATGCTTCATCTCCCCACGCAAACCAATCTACCGGGTTGTGAGCATGCTGTAAAAGATAAGGGCTGTTTTCGTTTATTAAACGGTTGGTATACTGGTGAGACATTAATAAATTATTTGAAACTTGTAAATATTAAACTGGCGTTTTTTACCTGTGTAAATATCGGTATAAAAAACCGTGCGGTATTGCGGTTAATAAAAAAAGGCCCCATGTTAAGGGCCTGTAAAATATTATTAAAAGAAGATTATCTTTTTTTTATGGAAGATAAATAAAGTTCCAATGCGCTTACCATACTTGGTGCCTGCGGCTGTGGTGCTTTGATATCGGGAGTTAAGCCAGCATCTTCTGCGGCTTTAAGTGTGTTGGCACCAAATGCGCCAATTCGGGTTCCATTTTGTTTGTACAAAGGAAAATTTTCTAAAAGACTTTTAACGCCGCCGGGGGTAAAAAAACAAATCACATCATAATTTCTTTCTACTACATCTTTTACATCATTGCTGATGATGCGGTATAATACAGGGTTGGCATATTCACAATGGTTGGCTTTTAGCCAGTTGGTTATTTCGCTGTCGAAAGATTCGGAACAGGGATAAAGAAAATTTTCATTGTCTTTATGTTTATTAATTACATCAAACAAACTTTTGTTTGATCCATCGGCACCATAAAAAACTTTACGCTTGCGGTATAAAATAAATTTTTGAAGGTAAAGGGCTACTGCTTCTGTAATGCAAAAATATTTGGTATCCTGCGAAATGTTGATTTTCATTTCGTGGCAAATTCTAAAAAAATGATCAATGGCATGCCTGCTGGTGAATACGACCGCAGAATAATTAACAATATCAATTTTTTGTTTACGGAATTCTTTTGCAATAATACCATCCACAACTATAAAGGGGTGGAAATCCAGCGTTAGATTATGTTTCTTTGCCAAATCAAAATACGGAGACTTATCGCCTTCGGGCTTTGGTTGGGTTATAAGAATTTTTTTAACTCTGGTAACTGAAGTTTCAGCCTTAGGTGAACCGTTTTTAAACATACTGTTTGCGAAAATGGTTATACAAAATTACGAGTTTTTACTCAGAAAAATCAACAACCATTTATAAAGCAACAAAAGGGGGATAATTTCTGCACCGGCGATGTATAAAAAAAAATGAAGCCTGCTGATTTTTAATTTATTTTGGAGTAATCCATATGCCCTGAAAAACCTGAGCAGTAATAAAAACGCTACTATCAATAAAGAAATATAAGCACTGCTCTCTGCCAGTACAGGTGCAGCAAAAGCCATAATAATTATAAAGGGCAATATGCAAACGCCTATTATTTTATTGATCAAAAAAATTATAAAAATATATGTATCGGTTTCTTCCGCATAACCGGTTAACCAGCCGGTAAATTTTAAAGTACTGAATTTAACTATGTACACCAGGCCTAATACAACTATGCAGCCAGCCAGTAACATCCAGTTATAAGTATTGCTTATTAATTTAAAATGAGCCAATAGAAAAAATATGTAAACTCCGCCGCTTAAAATATAAAAGATATTAAAAAACAAGGAGGGCAATTTATCCTGCAATAACTGATCGGTAAGCTGGCTCTGCCGCAGCGAGCTGTTAAAAAACACACGGAACAGGTTAGTAAAATATCTGGGATAGAAAAACTTTATTACTGCCAGCAGCAGTACAAGGCCCGCCATTATATAAAATACTATATCGGCAGTGGCGGCTTTTTTAGGCTTTATAATTATTGCTATACCAGGGCTTTTTGTATTTAGAAATTTATTTTGGATTAATAAAGATTGTACCGCAGCATGGTATTGGTTAATAGCTACAGGAACAATTGCCGGCCGTTGTGCAGTATCAGCGGCAGCTGCTGTTAATGTATCGGGTATTTGTGCGCCAACAACAATTGGTACACCAATAATAAAACAGAAGAAAATCAACAGCTTCTTCAACAGGTAAATATTTTTTTTGCAAAAGTAATTGAGGTAAGGCAGATTATTATGATTATTAAAAGTAATTTACATAACCTAAATGAATTTTGGAGGCACCCCTTAAATTAAACTTTACATCATCTCTTTTCCCCAGGGCATAACTTACATTTAATAATCCCAGTTTAGTTTCCAATGCTATACCCAGCCCGGTGGAAACAAAATTATTGTTGATATTTATTTGCTGGTATTTATTTTTAACAACGGCTGCATCTACAAAACTAAAAAAGTAAGAATTTAAACTTACCCTTATCCGGTACTCGGCCGTGGCCACAGCATATTGTGTGGCATAAATACTTTCTTCATCAAAACCTCTCAATAACCGGTAACCGCCAATTTGAAACAACTCGTTACGAAAAATATTTGGACTGGTAAAAACCCCTGCATTAATGGCTGTTTTAAAAGCGGACTGTTTACCCATGGGAAAATAATGTGCCGCGGCTAATTTTACCCTTAGCTGGTAAGAGCGTTCTTTTATAGAATCGTAAAGGCTTGCATAATTAAAGAACGGATCTTGTATAGAAACAATATCATTATTTTTTTTTACTTTTTTTATACCTGTAGAAGTGGTTACTTTTATTTCGTTACCGCTGCGGGGGTTTAGCCGGTAATCTGTTTTTATCCAATCGTAATCTATCCCAAAATTAACAGCACTAACATCAATATTGGGCGGCAGTTGTTTTGTAAATTTTACCTGGTTAGTATCTACACCATTGGCCAGTAAAAAACTATTTTGCCATTGCACAAAAAATTTACCCGACTGGTTGGCCGATAATAAATATTGAACGCCCAGCAAACCATTTACCTGCAAAAAAGAAGAATCTTTTTTAAAAAGATCAAACGCAAAATCAAAACCGAAATTACTGTTGAAAATAAATGGTTGCTGGTATCCTAAATTTAATCGTGGCGATTTTGGTTGCAGCTGCTGCCAGTTTAATAAAATGGTTTCGCCACCACTTAAAGCATTTTTTAAATTAAGATTTACATCGGCAGTTATTTGCAGTTTATCCGTTTGCAGCGCATTTGGCAAAACGCCAACTAAAAAATTAAACTGGCTGCTTTTTTTTGGTGCCAGGTAAAGGTTAAGTAAGGCGCCGGTGCCCAGCATGGTAATATCATTGGTTTGCGCTTCCTGCAAATAAGGTAATTCTAAAATTTTTTTACTTACCTGCTCCAGTTTTTCTTTATTGTAAAGGCTGCCATTGGCAATGCTTAAATAATGGCTTAAAAAGTTTTTAGAAATTTTTACTTTGCCATACACCCTCATGCTGTCAATTTTATATACTGGCCCTTTATTAACTTTAAGCTGTGCTTTTATTTTTTCCTGCTCTACTTTAATACTGTCTAAAAAAACCTGCGCAAACGGGTAGCCATTTTTTTCGTAATAATTTAAAAGGCGCAGCTGCATCGTCTGCAGCTGTTGTACGTTGAGTAATTTATTGTTGAAATTTTTTTCAAAATAACCGCTTTCGCTAAGTGCTTTTTTTTCAATTTCATCTGTTACTAATTGTACCCATTGGTATTGATTGCCCAAAAAAAGTTTTATGGCTGCCGAGGCAGTATCTTCCCAAACGCTGTCTACCGAGGCTGCCGGATAGCCTTTGCTGCTTAGTACAGCGGGCAGTGTATTAATGTAGGTACGGCATTGTATGGCATTATCAAAATGGCTTTGCAATTTTAATGCCTGCAGGTTAAAGGTGGTATCTTTGTCAACTAAATAAATGGCTAATGCAAAAGATTTATTTTTAGTTGTTGGCAGCTGGCAGTTTGCAAAGGGCATAATAATTCCATTGCAAATTATTACAGGCAGCAAACAGCGTTTCAAAAAATTTTTTAAACTGGTCATTAATACTCAAATCTAAAATCTTAATTCTACAATCTAAAATATTTGTCAGGTATCTACATACATATTCCTTTTTGCAAACAGGCTTGCAATTATTGTAATTTTCATTTTTCTACATCGCTTAAGCAAAAAGATCTGTTGGTAGAAGCTTTGGTAAAAGAAGTAAGCCTTACGTTTCCGTTTGAATTTTCGCCTGGCAGCATAGCTACAAAGGCGGCTGAAGTAAAGAGCAACAAAAAAGTGGATACTGAAATAATCAACACCCTTTATTTTGGCGGCGGCACACCAAGTATTTTAAGCATTGATGATTTAAAAATAATTTTTAATGCTTTACAAAAACGTTTTGTTTTTGCACCGGGTATTGAAATTACTTTAGAAGCCAACCCTGATGATATTACCAGTTTAAAATTACAGCAATGGCAAAGTTTGGGAATAAACCGGTTAAGTGTGGGCATACAAAGTTTTTTACAGGAAGAATTACAGTGGATGAACCGGGCACATACCGCAGCCGAATCATTAATTTGTATTGATAAAATAAAAGCTGCAGGGTTTAGCAATTTTTCGGTGGACCTTATTTACGGCTCCCCATTGCTGAGCGATGCCGATTGGGAAAAAAATGTACACACTGTTATTGAAAAAAATATTCCGCATATCAGTTGTTATGCACTAACGGTAGAACCCAAAACCGCTTTGGATAAAATGATTGCCTTGAAAAAGAGAGCGCCAGTGGATGCGGAAAAACAGGCACATCAATTTTTATTATTAATGAAGTGGATGAGTGAAGCCGGATACGAACATTATGAAATAAGCAATTTTGCAAAACCGGGTTTACAGAGTAAACACAACAGCAGCTATTGGAGTGGAGAAAAATATTATGGCTTTGGGCCATCGGCGCATTCTTATTTCCCCCCCCTTCCGGGTGACTCACCCTTTGGGGGTGAGTCACCCGGAAGGGGGGAGCCACCCGGAAATATAAGAAGATGGAATATTGCCAACAATTCTTTATACATTCAATCTTTACAAAAAAATATTATTCCTTTTGAGGAAGAAATACTTACCGCCACCCAACAGTTGAATGAATACATAATGACGGCTTTAAGAACTGCAGCAGGTATTAATATAAAATATATTGAACAAATTTTTGGAGAAGATAAAAGCAATCGGGTTAAAACCGCAAGCAGTAAATATGAAAGCACCGGAAAATTAATAATAATATCCGGTACCATTGTGTTAACCAACGAAGGGAAATTATTTGCAGATGGTATTGCGGCAGATTTATTTTTCTGATTGTTGAAAATAGTGTTTTAAATATTTAACCAGCTCCGCAAACGACAATACAGTGATCATAATAAATATAGCTGTAACACTGATGTTTGAAAAAGAAAAAGGCATTGCTTTGTTTTGTTTATTATTATTGAATCAAAACTTATACCAGCGTTGCTTCAATTTCTTTAAACCCACGGGCCGCTGGCAAATGATTCCACAAAATATTATAAATAGTTTCTGCAATAGGCATATCGGCCTGCGCTGTTTGATTGATTACGTACATACACTTACTGGCATTATACCCTTCGGCCACCATACTCATTTCCAGCTGCGCTGTTTTTACAGAGTACCCTTTGCCTATCATGTTACCAAAACTGCGGTTGCGGCTGTGTAACGAATAACAGGTTACCAGCAGATCGCCAAGATAAACAGATGCGGCATAATTTGCCGGCCGGTGTTCATTGGTAGTTGGCCAATGATCGGTATGGCCAACTTCAATATTTTTAATTCCGGAGCGGCGTAAAAAACTTGCCATTTCGTCGGCACTGTTTGCAATTAAAACACTTAAAAAATTATCGCCATAATCTAAACCATGTGCTATACCTGCACCAACGGCATAAATATTTTTTAACACGGCCGCATACTGTACACCATAAATGTCGTTGTTATCAATAGTATTAAGATAATGGGTTTTAAAAAAGGTGGCTAAATGTTTTGTCATCGTCTCATCAACGCCTGAAAAAGTTAAATAGGATAATTTTTCTGCCGCCACTTCTTCCGCATGGCATGGGCCCAGTACGGCAAAATAATTACTCAGTGAAACATTAAATTCATTTTTTAAATAATCGTTCAGTAACAAATTTTGCTCAGGCAAAATTCCTTTTATTGCCGAAATAATTTTTTTGCCTTCAAAAATATTTTTATCTAAATTTTTTAATCCTTCTGTTGCATAAGCAGAAGGCACTGCAATAATTACACAATCTGAATTTTTAATTAACTCCGCAGCATCGGTAGTTAAATGCAATTGTTTGCTGTTAAAATATGCCGAGGATAAATAATGAGGATTATGGTGGTGGGTTTTTATATGGTCAATTGCGGCCTGGTTCCTGTTCCACCAGTAAATAGTGTTGCCGTTGTCGGTTAAAATTTTTGCAAGGGCTGTTCCCCAGCTGCCACTTCCTAATATTCCAAATGTCATTGTTTAAAGTTTAGGGTTTAGGAGTTTAGGGTTAAGCAGTTCAGGCATTGTAATTTTTTACAACCAAACCTTTACTGCAAAGTTTATAATCCTAATTTATCTACTGCCAGCTGGGCTGCAATCTGGCTGGCATCTTTTTTATTATAGCCTTTAGCTTCTGCAATTAATTCGCCGTCTACAGTGGCGCCAATGGTAAACAACCGGCGACCGTTTTCAAATTTTTCGGCCAGGGTTTCAAACTCCAGTGCCTTGCCGTTTTTGTTGGCCCAGCCATACAGTTTGTTTTTAATATTGATTTCTATTATTTCCAGGTCGTCAATAAAAAGATGTGGCATAATAATATATTTCTCCACCCATTTTTGTGTACCAGCATAGCCTTTATCTAAATACACCGCACCAATTAAAGCTTCCAAAGTATTTCCAAAAATCTGGGATATCTTAAGAGAGTTATCATACTTATTATAAAAGGTAATTTTTTTAAGGCCCATTTTTAATGCAATATCATTCAGCATTTGGCGGTTTACCATCTTACTTCTCATCTCGGTTAAAAAACCTTCGCCTTTGTAAGGGTATTTTCTAAATAAATAATGTGCTACAATAGAACTTAAAACTGCATCACCTAAAAACTCCAGCCTCTCATTATTTTCATCAGCACCTTCTCTTACGCTGCGGTGGCTTAAAGCGGTTTTATATAAAGCCACATCGCCTGGTGTAAAACCAAGTATATTATTCAGCTGTTTTTTAAACTCCCTGGTTTTATTATTACTGCTAAAAAAATCTTTTATGAATTGCAAAACGTAGGTATATTGTTTAAGTGAAATTAAACTTATTTAGTTTACAATAAAATTAAGATTTTTTACAACAGTTTACGGCTCAGTTTTATTAGTTAGGGGACTGTGATTACTTTTGAATAAAAAAAATCACTTGGAAAAAGAACTAATAAGCCATTTTCTCCCAAAGAATTTAT
>JAYURK010000134.1:0-11818 GCA_043756235.1 Ferruginibacter sp.
AAAGTCCTGTAAGGACGTAAGCATGCTGTCGTCCTTACAGGACTTTGTGTAACACGTGATATTTTTCTACCAACCTTTTGCCCTTACAGGGCATGAGAAGAAACACCTTTTTTTTAAAAGTAAAATCCAATGCTAAAAAGGTGTAATTGTTTTTTGTGGAGTTTTGCAAATGGTAGTGTCTCACGCCATGCAATTAGGCCAGATGTGAAAACCCCCGGCGGAACAGTAAGGTATTCCACTTTCAACTAAAAAATATTACGCAATATGAATGCCCTCGTCTGGTCTTTGACCAACGAGAACCACCAGCCCGCTATTACAACCACAAAATGATTTTAGAGTTTTAGCATGCAAATCGTCGTTGGTCGCAGACCAGACGACGGCGGATTGGTACATCACAATTTCTTGCAGTTGGATTGCGAAATTTTATTTTAATACCCACTGCGGCAAAAAAAATATTTCGCTATATGAATGCCCTCGTCTGGTCTTTGACCAACGAGAACCACCAGCCCGCTATTACAACCACAAAATGATTTTAGAGTTTTAGCATGTAAATCGTCGTTGGTCGCAGACCACAGGACGGCGAATTGGTACATCACAATTTTTTGCAGTTGGCTTGCGAAAATTTGTTTTTAATATCCACTGCGGCAAAAAAAATATTTCGCTATATGAATGCCCTCGTCTGGTCTTTGACCAACGAGAACCACCAGCCCGCTATTACAACTACAAAATGATTTTAGAGTTTTTGAATGCAATTCGTCGTTGGTCGCAGACCAGACGACGGCGAATGGGTACATCACAATTTTTTGCAATTGGGTTGCGAAATTTATTTTTAATACCCACTGTGGCAAAGCGATTAAAAAGAAATTCTCGCCACATTAGTATCATTCACTTTAAACGCTTTACCATGTAGTTCCGTATTCCAATCTTCATTTATGTTAAACATATTAATTCTGCTGCGAACAATTCCAAACTCGAATTTCACCTCTGAAATTTTTATATTTGAATTTCTGATATCTTTTTCTATTTTTTTATTCCTCTTTTTGGGAACGTGATTAATTAAAGGGGATGTCATGTATAAATTAAGTGTATGACTCAAATATTTTTTCAACATATCTGCCTGTGGTAATTTCGAATTTTTATTCCAGGGTGTTAATTTGCTCACGGGTTGGTTTAATAAAAGTTCATCCCAAATTCTTTTATGATAACCAGTTTCAGAACCATGATGAGGTATTTTGAACAAATTAGCTGATTTGTCAATTACCAAATTGTGATTAAGTATATTAATCCACCCTTCTTTATCATAGGTCGATACCTCAAGATCAGAACCTAATATCGCTCTGTGCTCCCCTAACTTTATAAATAAAGCTACTGATTTAGCGTTCGGAGATTTAGTTATAATTTGTTTTGAAGATGTACCGAATTCTGTAATAAGAGTTGAAATTTCCCCATCAAATTCTTGTAAAGTATAATCAGAAGGAGAAAGTGCAATAACTTCATTCCGAATATTATTTACAATAACAGCGAAAAGTATAGTATTAGCTTGTGCATGCTTTAATGATAATCCACGATGTTCTAAAATATCTAAACATTTATTAAACTCTATTGTTGAAGAATTAGAAACTTTTGCATTACTTTTTTGATAATCTAATTTGACCATTCTTAAAAACTTTTTCAAGTCATTAGGTCTAGCCATTGAAAACTTTGCATTTTTGCATTTTTCTAAGAGTTCTGAAATTCCCAACAAGTGATCATCATGCCAGTGAGTACATAAAATTAATTTGACTTGATCAGAAACATCAACACCAATTGATTGAAGATATTCTAATGGAATACACTTCTTGCTATTTGGATTTACACATGAATCAATTACAACCCAGTTGTTGTTCCCAAGATGCAAAACAATACTTTCACCATATCCCCCGCCTGTACCCAAAAGTGTAATTTCGGCATAATCCGATTGCGGTAAATTTAAATCCATCTTATTCCCATTTCAACTTATTAGATAAATTATCCGCCTCGTCTAAAATAATTTCTAAATCAGCCTCATCCCAAGGTTTAGCTCTTTGAAACCTAATAAGAGATTTTCTTTCTAATTGACCATTTGTATCGTATGATTGACCAATACTAAAGTAAAAACCTGCACCTACAGATATTAACTCTCTATCCTCATAAGGGACTTCTTCAATATCAAATTCGGCGATTTCATGAGTTGTAGAATCATTAAGATCATCTAGTCGTGCATATATAACAGAATTTTTCATTTCTGTTATATGGCCAACCCATTTCTGCGTTTTTAAAAAGTAGTTTGAACGTTTTGTACTATTGTTACTTTTTACAATATCACTAATTTCAAAATCAAATTTCTCTTTGTTATTAATATAATCAGTGTTTAAATCACCAGAAATCTCTAAAATGGTTTCCTCACCATTTAAAGAAACAAAGTTTTTTATTTTGTCAGTTAAGATATTGGTTATTAAATTAAATTGTGGAAATAAGTTACCATTTTTTTGATAATTATTAGAAGCCGGTGTATTATATGTGGCAGTAGCTGTTGTCATTAATTGTTTATTTTATTCCATATTGATTCACATGTATCATCTGCTTTTTTAAACGAGGATTCCCAATTTTCAGAGAAAAATTTTACAAAATCACGATTTTCGCACTTAATGTCATCATTAATATTGATTAAGACCCCAAATCCGGAAGCAATTTGAATATCAGGAGGCTGTATTGCAATATTATATGTTCCTTTGAGACCGTCTCTTCTTTCTCTTTCGGTTATTTGCAGAAGTAATAATCTGGGATCATTTAAAAATTCATTCCAATTATTTAATGGAGCCAGTTTATTTCCAAAATTATAGTGTCTTTCTTTATCTCTTAAGTCAAAATAACGTAAGTGATTCATACCAAAACTATCAATAGGTGTCTCTTTTAATATTTTAAATATTTCAACGACCAAATCTTTCACTGGTTCAAAATAAGGCTCTTGGCTAGTACTAATCTGAAATCTTTGAGGTGTAATCTCAAAATGAGCCCATCCAATGTTAAATCTTGATATTTCCTTATGAACTACTTCTACTTCTGCATTTTGAGCTTCTTTTTCTCTAATAAGTTTTTTATGTGCAAGCCAAAAAGGGTGAATTATTGAAGGATTGAAATTCCCTAAAACTACTATAACAAATTTGTAAGTCTCTAAATATTCTTTAAACATTCGGTGATTATTAATCGTACTTATAAGGAAAAAAACATTTGCAAAATAAGAAACAATTTTTTATAAATTGAATTTTTAACTAAATATCAGCATTTATGTGATAATAGATTGTTTTTAGTAAATATACATTCAAAGGTCAAAATTTCCTAAATAGGCATAACAGTAACTATCCTGACTTACAAAAAAAATCCCACTTCCAAAGCAGGATTTAAAAAATATTTACAAAAACAAAAAAATTATTTATTCTTCGTTTTCACCTTCATGTATTCAAAACGTTTGCCGCTGTATTCGGCCATGTCGGGTATTTGCTCGGATTTATATTCGCCGGCAACTAACTTTTTCTTGGTTTCGCTAAAGGCATTTAAAGTAAGTTCAATGTCTTCATCGGTATGTACTGCCGAAGGGATGAGGCGGTAAATAATATGCCCTTTTGGTATTACGGGATACACTACAATAGAAGCAAAAATGCTGAAGTTTTCCCGCAGGTCCATGGCCATGGCAGTAGCTTCTTCCACACCGCCTTTCATGTACACGGGTGTAACTACCGAATCTGTTTTGCCAATATCAAAACCTCTTTCTTTTAAACCTTTTTGCAGCTTCATTGCATTGCTCCACAATTTGTCTTTAAGTTCGGGGTGGTTGCGCAATAATTCCAACCGTTTTAAATTACCCACTACCAGCGGCATAGGTAAACTCTTGGCAAATATTTGTGAGCGGATGTTGTAACGGATATAGTCAACAATTTTTCTGTCGCCTGCAATAAAAGCACCAATAGAAGCCATTGATTTTGCAAAGGTGCTAAAGTACAGGTCAATTTTATCCTGTATGCCCTGCTCTTCGCCGGCACCTGCGCCGGTAGCACCTAAAGTACCAAAGCCATGTGCATCATCTACCAACAAACGAAAATTGTAGGCATCTTTTAAGGCGGCAATTTCAGTAAGCTTACCCTGGTCGCCGGCCATACCAAAAACACCTTCGGTAATTAATAAAATACCACCGGCACCTTGTTTTTCAATTAAGGCTGTGGCTCTTTGCAATTGCTTTTCGCAATCGTCCAAATCGTTATGTTTAAAAACATAGCGGTGGCCGGCGTGCAAACGCAGGCCATCTATAATACATGCATGGCTTTCGGCATCGTACACAATAACATCGTGGCGGCTGCACAAAACATCAATAATACTAACCATGCCCTGGTAACCAAAATTTAAAAGTGCGGCATCTTCTTTATGTACAAATGCGGCCAGTTCACTTTCTAACTGTTCGTGTAAATTACTGTTGCCACTCATCATTCTTGCACCCATGGGTGCTGCCAGTCCGTAATCGGCGGCGCCATCGGCATCTGCTTTACGTACTTCGGGGTGGTTGGCCAGGCCCAGGTAATTATTAAGGCTCCACACAATAACATCTTTACCTCTAAATTTCATGCGGCTGCCAATTTCTCCTTCTAACTTAGGAAACGCAAAATAGCCGTGTGCCCTTTCCCTGTGCTGGCCAATGGGGCCATAGTTGTTCAGTAACCTTTCAAAAATGTCTGCCATTATAGTGTTTTATTTGTGGCGCAAAAATACAGTAATTAACTGTTTGTACAAAACGGGTTAAAATGGTTGTGGCAGTTATGTTTAAGGTCATATTATTATAACATGAATAAACGTAAACGTTTGTTTTTGTTAAGCAAAATATTGGGTGGCCATTGTATATTTACAAAAAAATTTTTCATGGTACATAAGCTTTTTTTTAGTGCGATTTTATTAATGGGTATGGTAAATAGTATGGCTCAAAATAATAAACCCAAACTGGTAGTAGGGCTTGTGGTTGACCAAATGCGCTGGGATTTTTTATACCGCTACAGTAACCTTTATGGCGGCGGTGGTTTTAAAAGATTATTGAAAGAAGGTTTTACAGCAGAAAATACCATGATACCTTATATGCCTACATATACCGCACCCGGCCACAGTTGCATTTACACCGGCAGCGTGCCAGCAATAAATGGTATTGCCGGTAATAACTGGTACGACAAAACAGCAGATAAATTTGTGTACTGCACCGACGACTCTACTGTAAATACGGTTGGCAATACCGGCAGAGCCGGCAAAATGAGTCCGGCAAATATGTGGACCACCACCATTACCGATGAACTTAGGTTAAGCAATAATTTTAAAAGTAAAGTGATAGGGATTGCCTTAAAAGATCGCGGCGCCATTTTACCTGCAGGCCATAGTGGCAATGCGGCTTATTGGTACGATGCCGGTAAATGGATTACGAGTACACATTACATGAGTACTTTGCCCACATGGGTTACTGCATATAATGAAAAAGATGTGCCGGGCAAATACATGGCTACCGACTGGAATACTTTGCTGCCCTTAAACAAATACGATTTAAGTACTGCAGATGATAAGCCTTATGAAAATACTATCAGGGGAGAAAAGACCGTGGTGTTTCCGCACAAACTTTCGGCCATTGGCGCAAATGATAAATACGAAGCTTTTAGAACAACGCCTTTTGCCAACACCTATACTTTAGATTTTGCAAAAGCGGCCATTGAAAATGAAAACCTGGGAAAAAATACGGTAACTGATTTTTTAGCCATAAGCATTTCTTCTACCGATTATATTGGCCACGCATTTGGCCCCAACAGTATAGAAATGGAAGACACCTATTTGCGTTTGGATAAAGACATTGAAAACTTTTTAATTTACCTGGATACCAAAATGGGTAAAGGCAATTATATGTTGTTTTTATCTGCCGATCATGGTGTGGCGCATATTCCCTCTTTTTTAAAAGAACATAAAATACCCGGCGGCACTTTTGAAGATGGCGATATTGTAAACGAACTGAATAAACGCATTGAAGAAAAATTTGCGGTTAAGAGCGCCATAAAAACAGTAATGAATTACCAGGTGTACATTAACCGAAATAATATTGCCGACAAAGAAAAAAACGCCACTGAAGTAATCCGTTTTATTATTGATGCTTTAAAAGAAAAAGATTTTATAATAAATGCTTTTGAACTGGATAAGATACAGGAAGCAGCTTTGCCCGAGCCACAAAAACAAATGATCAGCAATGGGTATAATGTAAAGCGCAGCGGCGATATACAATTTACTTTTAAGCCCGGCTACTTTGATGGATGGAACAAAGGCACTACTCATGGTTTATGGAATCCGTATGATACCCACATACCCTGTGTTTTTTTTGGCTGGGGTGTAAAGCCCGGCAAAACCCACCGGGAAACTTACATGACCGACATTGCACCAACTATTGCGGCTTTATTAAAAATACAAATGCCTAATGGTAATGTGGGTAAGGTAATTACGGAGCTGGTAAAGTAGAATATGATTTGCTTGTATTTTTTCTGATTGAGAAAAAATACATTTTATAAGGCTATAAATCTATAAATAAAAAATGCCTTCTGTTTTTTTGCAGAAGGCATTGTTGGGTTACTAGGATTCGAACCTAGACGGACAGAATCAAAATCTGTAGTGCTACCATTACACTATAACCCAATCGTTTCTAAGTCTGTTACCAGATTTAGGAGTGCAAAAATAAGGTTTCAACCCTTTTCAGCCAAAATGATTTTAGTTTATTTGTTTTAAAAGATAAAAAAACAAGGCAGTCATTAAAAGATTGCTTATAATATTAATGGCATCGTTGGTGCACCAGCTGTATCCCTTCAATTTTTTTGCGCCGGGTGTGGCATCATCCGTAATAACGCCTGCTGCAGTGGTAAACTTTATTTGCAGCCAGCTGCCCAGCACACTGTCTGCCAGCATACCGGTAAAACCTGCAAGGGCAATAAAAATAAATATGCCGAAAGAAAAATCATAAATAAAACCGGTGATAAAAGAAAGTATCACAGCGCCAACCCATCCTGCAAGTGTGCCTGTTGCAGAAACGCCACCGGAAACTCCCGGCGGTAATTTTTTTAAAGAAAGTATATCATGAGTGGCGCCTTTAAAATAAAATCCGGTTTCGGAACTGCAACTGTCTGCCATGCTGATGCAAAAGGAAACGATGGCAGTAATTAAATAAATGTCATCTTTAAGTATCCCATATAAAATCATAAATACTGTACCAGTAATACCGTTGGCAAAAACCTGCAGGGCATTACGGCCGGCTTTTTCTTTTTGAGGTTTATTTATTTTAGATAACAAACTACCGGTGATTAAAAAAATACCCGGGGCGATAAAAGCTATAAATCCGCCACAAACAAAAAGTAATAAAGCCATCCAGCAGGCTGCAGTGGCGCCACTGGTGTTAAGCCATTTTTTACGTACAGCAAAAACCGATAAGGCTGTAAATAATAAAGCTGCTGATAATAATAATGGTATTGTTGTGGCAGGAACCGTTAGCAGCAGTACTGCCCAGGCCGCAGTAAATAAGGGTAAAGTAAAATTATCGCTGCCCCGGTAACTGAATAATTCGGTAAGGGCAGGTAATAGTGCAAGGGCTACGCAAAATAAAATGCCTTGCCCGCTAAAATTATTAAAATAAAAAAGTGTAATTAAAAAAGCTGAAAAATACAATGCGGTAAAGCCAATCCAGGATTTAGGTTCGGCAAGAAAAATTATTTTTTGTTTGCCAAAATATTCTCCGCATATTCCTGCCAACGCATCACTGATGCCTAAAATTAAAACAGCATATACAATTATATAATTGCTGAAGAACGGTATAAATAAAAGTACTGAAAATGCTAAGGGAAAAAATGCAATGCCGTAAGTTTTGTATTGGTTTACCTGCATCCAGCCTTTGCGTATTACCCCAAGCAAGATAAAAAAGAAAAGTAAAAAAACGACGGCCAGTAATAAGCGGTTTTCAAAATGTTGTATCACCCAGGCACAAGTGCAGATGGCGGTAAAGTGTAATAGCTTTCGGCCAAAAAGTTTATTGAGCCATTTATTTTTTACAGCAAATTCTATTGCCCCTAAAGCAACAGTAATTATTGCCATACTAATTAAGCCTGTAAATAAATCATGCTGCGATAAAAGCATTATATTGTATAATAAATGACTGTTGCAAGTTGTGTATAAAGCTAAGCGCTTTTATTTATGCATATTTTAAAAAAATAATTGTTTAAACAAGCTCAACTTTACAATCTAATATTTAATGCTGTAATTTAAGCAATGCTAAAAGAACTGGAAGATTATAATTGGTTTCCTGCAATATTACGCCGCTGGCAAATGGAGTTTATTGGTACTGTTGCCAACTATACGCAATTATATAAGCCGTTAGTGCCGGTAATTGATGAAATGATAATTGAAAATAACATTACTGCTTTGCAGGATACCTGCAGCGGCAGTGGAATGCCCGCTGTGTATATTCAACAGCAACTTGCCGTATGCCTGCCTATGCAATTAACTGATAAATTTCCTGACAAAAATTTTAAGAATACATCACAAGTAATGTATTCACCTTACGAAACAGATATAGTTACGATGCAGCCGCAACAAAATATTTTGTATACCATGTTCAATGCCTTTCATCATTTTTCAGCTGCGCAACAAAAACAAATTGTCCAAAATTTTGCAACACATAAAACCTCATTTGTAATCGCCGAAATTTTAGAGCCGGGTTTTATTAATGTTGTAAAAATATTTTTAACCGGCACCGTTGGACAGTTGTTGCTGGCGCCGTTTATTAAACCCTTTTCTTTTGCAAGATTATTTTTTACATACATCGTACCCGTTAATTTGTTTACGGTAACTTATGATGGTATAATTTCGGTGTACAAATCTAAAACGGTAAAACAATATGAGGCACTGTTACCAGATATTTTAAACCAGCAGTACCATCTAAGCGTACATACCATTAAAAATTTTAAAGGAAACCTGGTGTACATAAAAGGAAGTACCATAAATTCATGAAAGCATTAAAAATACTTTGGCAGTTCAGCCGCCCCCATACCATTATTGGTTCCATCTGCAGCATTACGGCTTTATACATCATTGCCAATAACGGCAATAATTTATTGCATCAGGGTTGGTTATATGTACATACTTTAATTGCCGCCTTAACCTGTAATGTTTTTATTGTTGGCATCAATCAAATTGCCGATGTGGAGATGGATAAAATAAATAAACCCTTTTTGCCATTAGCCGCCGGAACTTTATCCCGTAAAAATGCATTGGCAATTATTTACACAGCCTTAGTTATTGCGCTTGTGTTTGCATTTATTGCTTCGCTGTTTTATTTTGTACTCATCATCAGTATACTTTTAATTGGCATAGCTTATTCGCTGCCGCCATTATATTTAAAGCAGCATCATTTGCCTGCGGCAATTGCAATTACTTTGGTAAGAGGATTGCTGGTTAATGTGGGCATCTTCCTTCATTTTCAAAAAACTATAAACGGCAATTATTATTTGCCCGGCTATATTTGGTGCCTGGCATTTTTCATCATGGCTTTCAGTATTGCCATAGCCTGGTTTAAAGATTTGCCCGATACCGAAGGCGATGAAAAATTTAATGTAAAAACATTGGCCGTTTTGTACAGTAAAAAAAACGCACTTACTGGCGGAACATTAATGGTTGGTGCTGCTTATATTTTGGTATTGCTGTGGAGTTTTTTTTATGCTGAAAAAAATAGTTGGTATTTAATTATAACCCACGGCATATTATTTATTTTCTTTCTGCTTAATTATTTTTCTGTAAAACTGGAAGACAAAAATTCTGTAAAGAAATTTTACCTGCGCTTTTGGGTATTCTTTTTTGCGGAGTATATTTTGTTTGCGGTGTGGGTGCTGGTTTAATTATGGTTTCTATCTCTTGTTTTTATATTTTTCTTTACATCCTCCCAGCTAATTAAAATGGAAGGATTGGCAATGGCTTTTTGCTTCGCTTCTAATACTTTATCTATTTGCCATTGAGGGATAGCGATACTTGATAAATCATCTTTATTGGATTTCTGTATAGTTTGGCTTTTTAGTTTCATTTTGGAGATAAAATAGTTTTATTGTTTATTAACGCCATCGTTTATAAGATCTACCGAAAATTGTTCAAATTCTTCAATAGCCTTATTCTTATTTAGGTTGTTGTCTTTAGAGATAAATCCTATGTAGTGTTTTACTGTTTCCTCTTCACTTATATTAATTTCAACTTCTAAACTATATTTATACGTTTTTTCTTCTTCTTTTGATTCATTGTGCCACTTCTCAAATAGCCTGTTACGGGCTGCTTGTTTGCCGTCATTATGTTCGCAGTGGTATAATAAAAAAGCAGCCTTATCTTGGGTATGAAAAAAGTCAGCAAGGATAGTTTTTATTGTATCAGATGTTTTACGGCTTGGTTTTGCATCACCCTCGCTGGGGTAAATGCCTAAACCATATCCATGCTCCAGCAAGCAAGGAAATCTATCTAGATGATTTGCATAAAGATTAATATCAAAGGCTACCTGATAAAATATACCTCCATCTGCACCGAACAGATAGACAATACTTCCATCATCAATTTCTTCTTTAAAATAATTGTAACAGTCCAAATACTTAGGATGTTTTTTTGGCCAATTTTTCTCTTAAACGAGAAGTGCTTGCATCAAATTTTTTCTTTGCTTCTTCTTTACGTTTGTTAATTTCTTTAAAGAAGGCAATAGCTTTGCTACTGTTAGAGGATGATATGAAAACCTTCTTTAGCATGAGTTTTAAAAGTTGTAATTATTTAACGGTAAATATAAAATGATATTGCAAATACTAAGCCAGTCGTAGGTATTAGGTTTTATAAGTTTACTTATTTACTATTTGAGCTTGGTAAACAAAGGTAAGAGGAGTTATTAATATAAAAAACACATTTGTAAAAAATAAATACCTTGATTCTGCCTGCAATTTTGTGGTTCTTTTTTGCAGAGTATATTTTGTCTGCGGTGTGGGTGATGGTTTAATTTTTTTTACTACTAATAATTTATCTATTTCTCATTATGGGTTATATCGCATAAATAATCATTTTGTAGTTTCGGGGTAATCTGTATTTTGCTTTCATTTGAAGATGTTTTGTATTAAATCCGTTTCAAGACTAAACATAAAATACAGAAAATATTAAAATTCTGCTTTAGCAATCCCAAACCAAACTTGCAATCAATACTTTTTAAGGGATATCTTCTAAAGTAATTGTTGTTAATATTTCTTTAGTTAATACACCTAAACTTGAAATTCTGTTTGCTTGATGGCCCAGAGTTTTTTCAAAAATATTTCTCACAAGTCTACCGTTACCAAATGTTTTATCCTTGTTAAGATATAGCTTCTCAAAAAGATTACACAGTTTTGAATTAGCATCATGAGATAACGTATAATCCAAGTTCAAACAAAGCCTATAATAAATTGAAGAAAGCTCTTGTGGTAAATAATCTTCAAATTCTACTTGTCGATTGAAACGAGATTTGAATCCTGGATTAGATTCAATAAATGTATTCATTTCATTTGTATAACCTGCAATAATAACAATTAATCTATCTCTATCATCTTCCATTCTTTTAATAAGGGTAGAAACAGCTTCTTTTCCAAAATCATTTTGAGATTCTCCGTATCCCCTCCACCAACCCCATCATTTGCTATTCAACAAAGTTGTATAATTTTGTGGCAGCAATTGTTCTATATCATTTATCTTATGGTCGTTGATG
>JAYURK010000135.1:0-36997 GCA_043756235.1 Ferruginibacter sp.
CTGCATAATTTGAGACAAACTTGTTTCTTTTGTTTCCATGAAAGCAAATATCCATTGCTTTACTTTTAAAACATAGATGGGGTTGGTAGAGGGGATACATTAAATCACCAGTTTGTTTTAACCCTGCAACGCCAAAAAAAATTTGTGACTGCACAAAAACAAAAAAACCATAGTGCAGTATAAAAAACAAAATAAAAAACCATCCGCTTTGCATACTGGTGCTGTTGCCATTTTCCCATACATCTTTTTTTCTTACCAAAAGCGTAATGCAGGCCATCTTAATTACATTAATAATTCCAATCATCACGGTTTCCAGGCAATACACAATAAAAATTTGTTTGGCCTCCCATCCTTCAAACCAAACACCATACAATGGAATACAATTAACAACTATTAAAAGATAATCGCTTATTGTTAGCCTGTGTTTAAACATTGCCTTTAAATTGTAGAATTTTTGTGGCAGTAAATTAAATACTTTTGAACAAACATTTAATACCCAATAACACGTATGCAAAAGTTATCATTGGCAATACATGGCGGTGCCGGTACTATTTTAAAAGAAGATATGACACCGCAACTGGAAGCGGCCTATTTAAAAGGATTAAACGAATCTTTAAACGCCGGCTATGCAGTTTTAGAAGAAGGCGGCACTGCAGTGAATGCTGTAAAAGCTGCGATTGTTATTTTAGAAGATAACTTAATGTTCAATGCCGGCCGTGGCGCTGTGTTTACCAAAAAAGGCGTACAGGAAATGGATGCCGCAATTATGAATGGAAAAGATTTAGCCGCCGGTGCTGTGGCTGCAGTACGCAATGTGCGTAACCCGATTGAGTTGGCTGCCGAAGTAATGCTTAACAGCAATCATGTTTTTTTAAGCGGTAAAGGTGCTAACGATTTTGCTATAAAGCAGGGCATAAAATTAGAACCTGATGAATTTTTCTTTTCGCAATTTCGTTACGACCAATGGAAAGCAATAAGAGACAGCGATAATTATTCGCTCGATCATACGCACCAGGGGTTGGAAGAATTATTTAAAGATAAAAAATTTGGTACCGTTGGTGCAGTGGCTTGCGATGTGGATGGTAATATTGCGGCTGCCACAAGTACCGGCGGCATGACGAATAAAAAGTATGGCCGCATTGGCGACAGCCCGTTAATTGGCTGCGGCACTTATGCCAATAATAAAACTTGCGCTATCAGTTGTACCGGTCACGGTGAGCCGTTTATACGTGCCGTTGCCGCATACGATGTAAGTTGTTTAATGGAATACAAAGGCATGAGTTTGCAGCAGGCGATGCATGAAGTGGTAATGAATAAATTACCACAGATGGATGGCGAAGGCGGAATGATTGGTGTTGATGCCGCAGGTAATGTAGCCATGGTGCTAAACAGCGCAGGTATGTACCGTGGCATGAGAAACAGTGATGATGAAAATTATGTAAAAATATATCACGATTAATTTTTTTTGGACCCAGCTATATTTCTTTGCTCATCTTCATTGGCGTCGCACTCTTGTACAGTAAATCTATATTCAACTTTTACCCAAGCGGTTCGGTATATCAATTATTCAATCAGTATTTGTTTTTGATTTAACTGCTGCTGTATCGTAATTTAGCAGCATAAAAATTTAAAGTATTAATATTAAGATGGAAGATAAATTGGGGCTAAAAAAGATTGCAGTAATTGTAGCAGGCGGCACAGGAAGCAGGATGAACAACACCGTTCCAAAACAATTTTTATTGTTAAAAGGAAAGCCGGTTTTATATTATACCATTGATGCATTTTTAAAATCGTACAGCGACCTGCATATTATTTTAGTACTTCCAGAGGAGCATGTGGCTGCAGGCCAGGAAATCATTGATGCTTTTTTTGATTACAACCGCATTACAATAACTGTTGGAGGAAGAACAAGATTTCATTCGGTACAAAATGGCTTAAGTTTAGTTGAAGAGGAGAGCATTGTTTTTGTACATGATGCAGTACGTTGCCTTTTGAGTATTGATTTAATAAAACGTTGTTACAAAGCAGCTATTGAAAAGGGAACCGCCATTCCGGTAATTGATTGTAAAGACAGTGTTCGCCTTATTAGCGATGACCATAGTACAGCATTGGAACGTACCAACGTTAAATTGGTACAAACCCCACAAACTTTTCACAGTAAAATTTTATTGCCTGCATTTAATATAGATTATAAAGAAAAATTTACCGATGAAGCCACAGTTGTAGAAGCTTTTGGATTAAAAGTAAATTTGGTGCAGGGAGAGGAGCATAATATAAAAATTACGCTGCCCATTGATTTAATAGTAGCAGAGACATTACTTGTTCCTTAATAATTTTAATTGAAAGCCGCCGCAAAAAATATTTTAAAAAAATTAGGACTGTATTATTTTTTACAGGGTAACTACCGCAATTTTTTATTGAATGTAAAACGGTTAAATTGTAAAATTCAGTATTCCAAATTTAAAGGCAAAGGTTTTGAATGTAATTGCTGCGGTGAAACCTACAGTAAATTTGTTGCTGATTATCCTGCAGCAGAAAATGCATACGCCATTAACGTAAATGAAGTAATTGCCGGTTACGGCGAAAATATTTTATGCCCGGCCTGTTTAAGCACTGCAAGAGAAAGGCTGATCATTGCTTTACTTAAAAATCAAATTAAAATATCCGGAAAAAAAATATTGCACTTTTCTCCCGAAAAAAATATTTACAATTTTATAAAACAACATAACGAAGTAATTACTGCCGATATTGAACCTTTGTTTTATAAAATAATTGACAGTAAAATAAAAAATGAGGATGCCACTTCGTTATCTTTTGCTGATAATAGTTTTGATGTTATTATCGGCAATCATATCCTGGAGCATATCCCCAATGATGCAAAAGCAATGCAGGAAATGTATCGTGTTTTAAAGCCCGGCGGCAGGGCAATTTTACAGGTGCCATATTCTACTAAAATTTTAAACACTTTAGAAACTCCCGAAATTAATGATCCTGCACAACAATCAGCTTTGTACGCACAAAAAGATCATGTAAGAATTTATCAGCTGCATAATTATATCAGCCGGTTACAAACAGCTGGCTTTAAAGTGGTAGTTATTGATTACAAAAATTTAAGTGCGTATTACAAAAACGCCATCCAACCCAATGAAGTTTTTCTCTCTATTTTGAAATAAGTAATTTGTAATGCTGTGGCAAAGGTTTCACCAAATTAAAAGGAAAAGGCAATTTGTTTACATACAAAGTGGTATAAGGTTCTGGCACTGCTCCAAACTTTTTATAAAAATCAGCAACGCTTTCTGTATCGCTGCCTTCAAAATCGAGTATTATATTTTTGCCGGCATGGTCCTTAATAAAACTGTCCACTAATAAAGATGAAGCGCCGTATTGTTTACTTTCAAGCGTATTACCAACCAGCCAGTAAATGGCCCTGTTCTTATAAAATAAAAAAATGCAGGCACTGAGCAATATTCCTTCTTTTGAAAATACGCCATAAGATGCTGAAGTATTTTTATACTGCTCAAAAACATTGTGCAATTTTTCAAACAAACCATTTTCTACGTTAGTAAATTTTGGAAATTCTTTTTTACATATATCAGCAACCTCTTCAAACAAAATTTCGTTTTTAATAATGCAACCATTTTTAACGGCCTTAGCAATATTGCGTTTTATATTTTCAGAATAATTTTGGTGCAGCTGGTGGTAGGGCAGCTGCAGGTTTAAAATATAATTATTTCTTTTTACAATAATGCCTTTATCAAAAACCAGTGTATTGCTGCTGTTAAAACTTATATCCCATACTTTAAATTTATTAGGAATTTTATTGAGGAAAGCATTTATTATTTCGGGAGTAACACCATTACCAATTACACCCAAAGCGGGTGTTATAGAAGGTTGAAACAAATAATAAATACCAAATTTTTTTCTTGCCGGCAATGGCATTACCATTTCATAATCGTTTAACACCAAAGCGTGCCATTGCCCCGCCATGCTGTTAAGGTAAGCAGCGGATGCATACAGCAACCCGTTTGCGGCATGGGTAATACAGTTATCCCATTTTAATGTATCAATTTGCGAATGTAAGAGGTATTGAATGCTTTTCATCAAAAGGCAATTTGAGGCAACAGTTTTTGCAATTGCAAATTTTGCAGATCAATACTGAAAACGATATTTTTTAAAAAACGTTTTTCCGGTATGGTAGATTTAAAGTAATTACTGTACACTTTACTGTACAGTAAGGGTACATAAATATTTACCACATCTTTAAACAATGAAAGCTGAAGGCCGGCATCGTATACAAAACGCCCTGTAGCTGCATTTTTTTTCCAGGCTTCGGCATAAGTGCCAATATCTAAAAATGCTTTTAAAGGAATTTTTACCGGCAGCATTTGCAATGGATTAATATTTTTAGGAATGTCGGTAGTTAAATTTATGGCCGCTAACCAATCATCGGTTTTGCCCACTTTGCTGCTTAATAAATCAGTTCTTACTTTAAAGCCACCATCACGTATCATAATTTGTTGCGACGAAAAATTTTCAAATTCGTTACGACCAATAAAATAATTGCTGTAAGTATAATCTTCGTATCCTTTTGGCCCCGTCATGTTCAGGTGGTACCGGTCTGTTTCAAATTGTTTTAAAAAAGTTTTATCGGCAGTGTAAAAGAATTTGCCTGCAAATAATCTAACATTTATACCACCACCTTCTGCATAATTAAAATAATAGTTACCGGTAAAATTGGTACGCACAAATCCGTCGCCCTGCTCTACCTGTAATGCAGCTTTATAAGGATAAAGTTTTCTTTTATTTTCCGCTACAAATTGTAATTGATTCAGGTACCTGGTTTTAAAAGGGTAACTGATAACATCAATCTGCAAAACGGGATCTCTTTTAAATAACAATTGCTGTTCATTTATAATAAAAGTTTTCCATTGTATAAATTTACTGAAGGTGCTGCGGGCATTTTTGTTGCCAAATACAAATTTTATTGAAGGTGCAATTTTAGCAAAACGCAGGTAATTTATTTTACCAGTTGAATCTGTATATGTATCGCCATTAAATGAAGCTGCCGCTAAAGATAGTTCGGTACTTTGCCCGTTACCGCTGCCCCGCCAGGTGTAGCCAATTCTTGCTATACCATTTATTTTTTTGCTGCCCGTGGCATACAATGGTGCAGCAAAAAATTGTAACGGGCCTGCAGGCAATGTGTAATTGTGCAGCACTAAACCCAGCATGGCTTTATCATAAAAATTATAACCTATTGCTGGCAGGGCAAAAATGTAATGGTGTTTATCCGTTTCTTTTAAACTGAAAAAACTGGCAAACCGTATATCTTTTTTTATAGCTTTTTTTTGCAGTGGTCCTTTTTGATTCAATAAATCAAATGCAGCATCTAAATTTTTACCACTCACTTTCTCCATCACTTTTTTAAAATCTTCAGGGTAAGGATGTTTAAAACTCCAGCGGCGGTAATATTCCTTCATACAAGAGTCAAACAATACAACTCCTAATTGGGTTTCTAATAATTTCATCCATTGGGCGGCCTTGGTATATGCAATTGCATTATAATTAACCGGGCTAAAATTTTCTGAAATGGTATTAATAGGTTGATCTTTTTTAGCTGCAATAACACTTTGCAATAAAGTTAGCTGTGTATCATCAGGCATTCTTTTATTAAAAAATCCGGATTTTATCTGTTCACTAAATGAATTGTTTCCATATTGCCGCACCGCATAACGGTTGTCATAATAAGTATTCATGCCTTCATCCATCCATGGATGTTTGCGTTCGTTACTGGCTAATATGCCGTAAAACCAATTATGTCCTGCTTCGTGATTGATGATAAAGTCCAGCGTGCGTTCACTGCCGCCAGAAGATAAATATGTAATGGTGGGGTATTCCATTCCGCCACCCTCGTTCTCATCTTCTACCACACTTACTACATTGTAAGGATACTCGCCAATCCATTTACTTTTGGTACGGATGGCTTGTTTAATTAAAGCAATGCTATTGGCCCATATTGCTTTGTTCTCTGCATAATAAAAAGCATACGCATTTATTATTTTGCCTGATGGTAATTGCATAGTATCTGTTGCAACAGAAAAAGTTTTATCGGCAAACCATGCAAAGTCGTGTACATTATTTTGCAGGTAATGCAGGGTTTTATTTGCATCATCAGATGCGATAGCTATAAGTTTTTGTTTTTTATCCTTATTTCTTACAAATAATTTCCTGTTTTGTAACCATTCCTTTTCATCTTGCTCCTGCAGTTCGCCTGTTGCGGCAACTGCATAGTTTTTTGGCAATGTTAGCTGCACTTCATAATTGCCAAACTCACTGTAAAATTCTCCCTGGTCTAAATAGGGCATAGGGTGCCAGCCTTTTTTATCGTATACCGCTGGTTTGGGGTACCATTGAGTTATTTGGTAGGCTTGGCCGTTATGTCCACCTCTTGAAAAGTTTTCCGGAATTTTTATGTGAAAAGGCGTTTCTATTTTGCAGGAGGCACCAGGCAACAGTGGAAAAGGTAAAATTAATTTTATAATATCCTGGTGCTGCGGATGATCGTTTGTTTTTGCAGTAACAGTGTTTACTTTAAAACTAAGGCGGTTGATGTAGCCCCGTTTATCGTTATCAGAAAAATAAAAATCGGTGCTGCCGTTCTCCAGCATTTGATCGGTAAATGCAGTGCGGTCGTTTTTAAAAGCATTTGGCCAAAGATGTATCCAGATGAATTTAAGTGTGTCTGGCGAATTATTAAAATAATCCATCTTTACATAACCCTCTAAAGTATGTGCAGTATCGTTTAGTGTAACATCAATTTTATAATTTACCTGTTGTTGCCAGTAATTGTCATCCTGAGCTTTGCCGAAGGGTTGGCAATTAGCAATTTGCAATTGGCAATTGAAAAGCAACAATAAAAAGATGATTTTTTTCAAAACAATATTTTTTCAAAAATAAACAAATAGCTGCAATGGGTAATGTTTTAAAAAAGCACTTGTAAGAAAAGCTTTTATGGTATACTCAGCGTCATTGCCCATTGCCAATTGCTTATTGCCCATTGTTACTTCCCTTTTCCGCCCAAAATAATCTTAATAGTATGCAGCATAATTTTAAAATCAAGCGCCAGCGAAATATTTTCAATATACATTAAATCGTAAGGCATGCGTTCTATCATTTCTTCTACAGAAGAAGCGTAACCAAATTTTACCATTCCCCAGCTGCTGAGGCCTGGCTTTACTTTAAACAAATAATTGTACTCGGGATGCTGCTCAATAATTTGATCGATATAAAATTTTCTTTCCGGCCGGGGGCCCACTAAACTCATTTCGCCTTTTATAATATTTAATAGTTGTGGTAATTCGTCAAGCCTCCATTTACGCATTACCCGGCCCCATCGGGTTATTCTCGGGTCGTCGTCATAACTTAATAAAGGGCCATTTTTTTCAGCATCCTGCACCATACTTCTAAATTTATACATGGTAAAAGGCTTGCCTTTAAAACCAATACGTTGCTGAAAAAAAAACATCGGCCCACGGGAAGTGGCTTTTAAACGCAGCGCAGTAAAAATTATTAATGGAGATAAAAATACAATTGCAAAGGCAGAAATAATAATATCCAACAAACGTTTTACGTTTTGTTGCCACGAGGGCAGCAGGCCGGTGTGCACATCAATAAGCGGCACGCCCATTACATTGCTGTTTTGTACGGCACCAGATAAAATGTCAACAGTATCCGGGGTAATTTTTATGTTTACATTTTTATCGCTTAACTGCTGCAATATTTTTTCAATCTTTTCTCTTTCCTTTTTTTCTACAGCAATAATTACATCTTCAATATTTTTTACCGTAATTATTTCGGCAATATTTTCTGAGGAGCCAAAATTATTAACCGCTTCGGGTAAAGCAGAAGTGCTGGTGCCATCTGCATTTACAAAACCTGTAATGCGGTAACCGGTTTTTTCCCTGTTGTTAATAATGGCACTGTATAGGTTAACGGCATTATTGCTGGAGCCAATGATAAGGGTATTAAAAAAAACCTGCCCTTTTTCAAGTTGTTTTTTTACTTTGCTTAAAAAAAATAAACGAAGCACATAAGTGCAGGCTACCTGTATGCTCCACAACGAAAAAAATTCTTTAGAATAAATATGGTATTCATGCACCGCATCATACAAAATAAATAAAAATAAAATAGCAAGGCTTCCAATAAAAGAATGGTTAAAAGTATTCACCAATTCTATCACCCTGCTTTTGTGATAAATGTTTTTATAAGTACCAAATAAATGGTATAAAGATATCCATGCAAGCGGGTAAATTATTAAACCCATATAAAATTGGGGGCCAGTTTCGGGAGCTTCATTAATGATCTCCTTTCTTACAAAATAAAAAATAATCCATGCCGCAAGTGCGGCAATAAAATCACCGGCAGCATACCAGCCAATATTAATACGGGGTTGTTTCAATTTAAAAAATACATTTACGTTTTTAACGTGGTGCCAGCTTAAAAAATAAAGAATATTTATTAAAAAAATTACTGCACCACATTGCCTGCCCGGCTAATTATGATTTGTTTTACTAATCTTTTCAAGTATTTGGTGGGCCACATCCATTGCCCTAAAACCATCAACAACGCTTACCGGCGTATCGGTATTATTAATAATGGCATTCCTGAATTCTTCCAGTTCCATTTTTATTGCATTTACATCTTTTACTTCGGGGTTGGCGATAGCAATGGTTTTTTTACCACTGTTAGTTTCAATATCAAACGTAAAAACATTTTTATCGCCGGGGGCATTCAGTTTAATGATCTCTGTTTTCTTTTCTAAAAAATCAATGCCGATGTAAGCATCTTTTTGAAACAGGCGCATCTTACGCATTTTTTTCATGGATATCCTGCTGCTGGTAAGGTTAGCAACACAGCCATTATCAAATTCAATACGTACGTTAGCTATGTCGGGTGTATCGCTCATTACAGATACGCCGTTGGCACTGATATAATTTACATTACTTTTTACCAGGTTTAAAATAATATCGATATCATGTATCATCAAATCCAGTATTACACTCACGTCGGTACCACGGGGATTAAATTGTGCCAGGCGGTGCACTTCAATAAACATAGGTTGCAGGTTGTATTGCTGCAGCGATAAAAATGCCGGGTTAAATCTTTCTACATGGCCAACCTGAAATTTGATGTTGGCTTCTTTAGCAAGCTTTACTAAAATGCGGGCCTCATCCATGGTATTGGCCAATGGTTTTTCTACAAAAACATGTTTGCCTTTTTTTATAGCAGCTTCGCACAATTGAAAATGAAAAATTGTTGGCGCCACAATGTCTATAATATCACAATCGTCAATTAATGCATCGCTGTGGGCATAGCGTGGCAGTCCATATTTTTCGCTTACCAACTTTGCATTAATATCATCGGTGTCGCAAAAGCCAACCAGTTGCACACCTTCAATTGCAGCCCAATTATTCAGGTGAAATTTTCCTAAATGACCGGCCCCAATTACACCAACTTTTAACATAGTAACTTTTTATTTTTTCAAAGATAATTTTTGGAGGTTTGTTTTTACTTTTTTGTTACCAACAGTTGTTATTATCTATACCGTTAAAAAACAAAAGAGTCTTCTTGCTGAAGACTCTTACAGCCGTGGGAATGTAAATTTTTATTCTTCCCAAAATCCCATCTTCCCAAATTTTTCAATACGTTGTTGTATTCTTTCTTCGGCCGGAATTTTTTTAAGTGCAGCCAGCACCGGTAAAAGATGTTGTTTTAAAATTTGCGCCGCTTCATCATAATCCCAATGAGCACCACCTGAAGGTTCTGGTATTTTTCCATCTACCAAACCAAATTCAATCATATTTTCGGCGGTTAACTTTAACTGTTCTGCCGCAGTTTCTTTTTTATCCCAGGTGCGCCACAAAATACTGCTGCAACTTTCAGGAGATATAACCGTGTACCAGGTATTTTCCAGCATAAAAACTTTATCACCCACACCTATACCTAATGCGCCTCCGCTTGCGCCTTCGCCAATAATTACACAAATCACCGGAACTTTCAGGCGTATCATTTCATAAATGTTTCGGGCAATAGCTTCACCCTGTCCTCTTTCTTCTGCTTCCAGCCCGGGATAAGCTCCGGGTGTATCTATTAAAGTAATTACAGGTTTATTAAATTTTTCTGCCAGCCGCATCAGGCGTAATGCTTTTCTGTAGCCTTCAGGATTGGCCATACCAAAGTTCCTTAGCTGCCGCATTTTGGTATTAATACCTTTTTGCTGGCCAATTATCATTACCGTTTCTCCATCCAATTGTGCAAAACCACCCACCATTGCTTTATCATCTTTCACATTTCTGTCGCCGTGCAGTTCAATAAAGTTAGTACACATGTTGGTGATGTACTTTAGGGTATAAGGCCTGTCTGGATGGCGGCTTAATTGTACCTTTTGCCAGGGCGTAAGGTTGGCGGTTAATTCATTTTTTGTATCAGTTATTTTTTGTTCCAGTTTAGCAATGGTATCGCTCAGGTCAATCTTGCTTTTTTCGGCACTGGCTTTTTGTACTTCTATCTGGTCGTACAAATCTTTTATGGGCTTCTCAAAATCGAGGAACTGTCGGTTTTTAAGTTCAGGCATTTAATTTTTACTGTTTGGTTTACAATTAGTTTACTTGCAGTGGATTTATACTGTAAGATAACACTGTAAAATTAGGGATTACATTTTTTTAATAAAAGTTTTGGTATGAGAAAATCAAAAACCTATCTTTGCCCTCCCGAAAAAAAAGGTTGAAATTAATTTTTGATTTTAAACCCTGCAATCGGGAAGTAGGATCGGTAGTTCAGTTGGTTAGAATGCTGCCCTGTCACGGCAGAGGTCGCGGGTTCGAGTCCCGTCCGGTCCGCTAGTTTTAATTAAAACCCGCTTTTATGGTGGGTTTTGCTTTTTTATTCTAAAAGAGTGGAATGATGCTGGTACTTTTAGTGCATTTCTGTACTTTATGCTACCATACAATATTGAAAAAGTAAAGGAAAATCTAATAAGGAATGAGTTGGTAATCTGATGTCTTTACACATCCACAAAAAGCATTGAACTTGCTGTCTAACTATCTCCGCCTGCATTAGCTGACGTATATCACTGCCGGGGAAATAGACCCTTGAGCGCATTTTGATTCGTTTGATCTTACCATGTTTTATCCAATCATAAATTGTAGGTTATGAGATTGTAAAAAAGCGCATTTTTCCGAAATTTTATACAGAAGCTTTACTGTAGGCCTGGTGTTTCTTTTCTTGAAGTTGATATAAGCTCCTCTTCTGGATATTTCTTCCCAAATTAGTACGCAAATGCTCCAGGCATTCCTAAGGTCATTGTAACCAAAAAATTAAAAATTGCCATTTTTTATTTATCTATCTATCATCAATTCATTTCGTATATAGCAAAGCCAATTTTACATAATAAATTTGAAATATGTTCATACTATTTAGATGTTTGTATCGCCATATTTTTTTAAATCATTTCCTTAATCATAAAACTAAAGTCATGAACACTGTTGAAAGTATTTTTAAAACTGAGACCAGTATCAAAGGTTTAATTGAATTGTTTAGAATGGCATTTGGGAATAATGCCGATATTTTAGATTATCCGTCTTGTTATCCTTTTTACTTACTGGAAAGCGAGTAACAAAAAAATGGGAAAACGGAATTATACATAGGGAATCTTTAGGAAGGTTCCTTTTTTTAATATAAATAAAAGGTATTTATACTAACTATTATCATCTAAATTTAAATGAAATGGATTTGCAGGAATACGTAATTAAACGCAACGAAATAATAACAACTTTTTCTAAAAAAAATAAATTATGGAAGAATGACGTAATGGTAGCAAAATTTAACATCGTTAGTGCTTGTCTTTCAAATTACCTCCCTAATATTCTTCATAGCGAACACGAACAAATTTTCAGAAACATATTTCTTCACCAGCAATTAAGTATTTTCGAACAATCTTTTTATGACCTTTCTGATTATATTGTTTATGAAAACCTGAATGCAGAAATATGGGATTTACTCAGAAAGAGACCTTCGATAATCTGTACATTTCATACTGGGTCATACAGGCTTATAAATCTTTTTCTTGCTAAAAACAAAATTCCGTATTCATTAGTAATTTCAAGTGAAGTAATTCAACAGCAGGGTAATGCGTTTAAAGAAATGTTTAAAGAATTAGATAAAGGCAGCGATAATTATGAAAAATTTAATGTTATTGATGCAACATCTCCTCACTCGGCTTTGCAAATGATTAAAGAATTGAGAAAAGGACGAAATCTGGTGGTCTATATTGACGGCAATAGTGGTGCTGGAAACGAAACAATTGACAACAATAATAATTGTGAAATAGATTTTCTGAGTTGGAAAATTTTTGCAAGACAAGGGGTTGGTTTTCTCTCACATGTAATGCAAACCCCTGTTTTAACGGTAGTTTCTTACAGGAAAACAATTACCGATATAAGGTTAAAATTTTTTGACCCCATATCTTCGGATCCAAAACAAGATAGAAAGGTTTCTGCAAAAAAAACTACACAACATATTTATGATTTAGTAGCACCTATAATTAAGCTGTACCCCGAACAATGGGAAGCATGGCTATACCTGCATAAAGTTGCCGTTACTAAAGATAATAACCTGGGTCCAGATGATGAACTAACAATTCTTCCAAATGCAACAGATAAATTGCTTTTTAATTCATCCTGTTTTGGTATCTTTAAAATTGTGAGCAAGGCATTCTTGTTCCAAAAAAGTAACTACAAATCTTATAGAATAAGTGATGTTGTTTATGATTTTTTAACTGCATGCACAGCTAAGCCTGTTGTTAGAAACCAAATCACAATTATTGAATTTGCAGAGCTTTATAAAAAAAAAGTATTGGTGTATGCTTAAGGAATATGTACCAATCAAGTCTTAAACAAGATTTTCTATATGATTCTTTTTTCAGCAAAAAAATTACCGCTTTGGGTAAAACACTTATTAGTATGGCTGGTATACTGTGCTTTTAACTACGGGGTATACACTTTTACAAATCCAAACATTACATTTTTAAAAGTAGTTTTTACTAACATTCCTTTTTGTTTGGCTTTTTACATGGTTATTTATTGCCTGGGGCTTAATTTAAACAGAAAGATTTTATGGGCAATTGCAACTTTTTTTATTGTTTTCATTGTAATGGGTTCCATTGGATACGCATATATGTATGTTTACATGCCTAAGGTTGGTGTAAAACTATACTCAACAACCGATATTAATTATTTTTACCAGGAAGCCACATTTGGGTATATAAAATATTTTTCTTTTGCGGCGCTCTACTTTTATATACTGCAATATTTAAAAAAAGAAAAGCAAATATATCTTTTAGAAGAAGATAAATTGAAATTGGAGAAGCAGAAAATACAAAATGAATTAGAGAACGAAATATTAAAGCAACAGGAATTACTATCGCAGCAAGAAAAACTTCAGTATGAGTATGCGTTTCTCCGTGCCCAAGTTAACCCTCATTTTTTGCACAACACGCTCAATGTATTATTTTCGCAGGCTTTAAATGTTTCTCCCGAGCTTGCCGATAATATCCTTAAACTTTCCAGTATAATGAGATATTCATTAGAAAACTTAGAGCAGGCTAACGGTAAAGTGCCTGTTGAAAAAGAGCTGGAACAGTTACGAACTTTAATTGAGATAAATAATTTGCGTTTTGGCAACACTAAAACAGTTATATATGATGTGGAAGGAGAAATAGCCAACCAGACAGTTCCACCGCTTTCATTAATTACAATTGTTGAAAATGCCTTTAAGTATGGCGATTTAAAAGACCCGTTAAACCCATTACAGATAAAAATAGTATTAAAACCAAACGAAGTATATTTTTATTGCAAAAATAAAAAGAAGGCTAACTATGTTCAGTTTTCATCCCTTAACATAGGCATTACTAATTTGAGTAAACGACTTGATGTAGTTTTTAAAAACAAGTACATTATGGTTGCTAAAAATGAGGATGATTTTTATGTTTTTGAACTAACAGTTAAAAGCTAAACACCATGGTTAAATGTATTATAATAGATGATGAGCAACCGGCAATTAATGTGCTGGAAAACTACATTAAACAAATACCGTATCTGGAATTAGTTGGCAGTGCAACAAACCCACTTACAGGCGTTAAACTGATTGATAAAACCAATGCGGAATTAGTTTTTTTGGATATACAGATGGATGAAATGAATGGTATAGATGTACTGAAACTTTTAGGTAACCATGTTAAAGTAATATTTTGTACTGCATTTTCTGAATTTGCAGTAACCAGTTATGATTTAAATGCAGTGGATTACCTGATGAAGCCAATACCGTTTGACAGGTTTGTAAAGGCTGTTAGAAAATTTAAATCTGCTGATAATGCCAGCCTTGTAAAAGAAATGGATAATATTTCTAACGATTATATTTTTGTAAAAACTGAGCAAAAGGGAAAAATGATAAAAATAGATTTTGATGATATTGATTTTATTGAAGCCATGAGTAATTATATTGCTTTTTACAGAGGCGTAAATAAAACATTGGTTTACTCATCTATGAAAGAAATTGAGGAACACCTGCCGGGCAATCAGTTTGTACGTATCCATAAATCTTACATAATATCTAAGCGTAAAATTGTATCGGTTGATAACAATTGTATACTTTTAAAAAACCATACCGAAAAGCTTCCTTTAAGCAATACCTACAAGGCTGCATTTATGCAGGCACTCAGCAATAAATTCTTTAGTTAAATATGTACTAAGCTAGGCGTTATCGTTTTTTATTTTGGCAGCTGCTGTCTTTTCATATTACATGCCATTAACCGATCAGCGTATACTGCTCATAACTTCCCTTCATTTCGCATATAGCAAATGCAATTTCGCATAACAAATTTTTGCAGGCAATTATTATGAACAATATTGCATCGTAAGCAGAAATAAATATTACAATCAACAGGTAACCATTTTTGAAGTTTGTAAGTACAGGTAAATTCTAGACAAGCCCGAACACTAACTTAGGTTTATTAATGATGTTTTTTGTTTACGGTTAAAATACATTTTTATTAACTTTAAAAACTTATTAAAATGAAAAGATTACTTTTTTCTCTTTTTACGCTGGCCTTGTTTAATGTAAATGCCCAAAATATAACGGCAAAAAACGGGACAGTAAGTTTTCCCACTATTGCAGATTATGAGTACTTTGCAGATAATCCAACAGCCAGGGTTGATATTGATAATTTTGTAACCGCTAATGGTACAATTACAACCCTTAAAAATGCAAGTACCACTGATGCCAGCGATGCTATACCTGAATTTTTGTTACAGGTGTTAAACACAGACAACATTGTTGCCATTGGCAGCTTTTATGTAAAGATTGATTTTGCAAATCAAAGGGGGCTGGCAATTGCGGCAGCAACCAAAGGTGCATACAACAGTCTTGTTACCGATAATTTAGCAACGACGGGAATGATGAAGTTTACAATGGAAGATGGCAATGCGCTTGAAGTAATGGAAAGTATAGAGAACGGCAGTGCCAGTATTGCTAACTACAAAGATTTAATAGTAAAGCATACAGAAGAATTCAATATTACCACCAGTTTTGTTAGCGGGCCTTCGTATAATTTTAATGAGGAAGAGTTATTTGCTTGCGGAAACCCAAGTGGGCGTGATGAAAAAGTGTGGCTTCCGTGGGGTACACCAAGACCAGAAAGCAGTTGCCCTGCGCCAGGCAATAACTTAGCAAGGCCAGTGGGTGATTTAAAGTTAGTTTATCAAAAAGCGGTTATTTATTTTTCGCTGCAAAGCAAAGAAAAATGCAGACTGACTTGCGAATATGGCGGCAATCCACAAACGGCAGGTACGGTTAGTGTATATATGTTTTTAAGTGGTACAGTAAGGTATAAGCGCTGCGGCTGGAGTGAAAGAAGTAACAATCATACATCTGACTTTTTTTATACCAATGAAAAAAGCTGGCGCCCTTTTGAAAGCAGCAGAAGGCTTGAAAAATTTGATTTCACGGTTCAGTTTAAACAGGCAGAAAATTTAAGTAGTCCGCATACGTTTCCAGTAATGAGAATTATGGCAGGATACTAAATCACATCAATCATCCACTCTGTATTTAATTTAATACAGAGTGGATTTTAAAAACATCAATTATGAAGCAGTATATTATTTTATGTACCTTATTATTAGTAAATAAATTTGCATTAACCCAAAAAATATCAATTGTACCGCATACAGGTATTAACTTAAGTGCCTTTGGTTACAGGGCTGGCGGTAATGATCCTGCATCTATTTTAACTTACCCTAAATTTAATAATATTAATCCTGTTTTAGGAGTGGATATAATGTATGAGAAGGGCAGGTTAATGCATGTATTTGGTGTGTCAAGCCAGCCATTTGGTATATCTTTTAATGGTGATGTTAAACAAGAAGGTACAAATCAAACCGTTATCCTATTCAGATATGCCGGTTATGACAGACAATTATTTTTGAGCTATCAGTTATTCATTCAAAATAGAATAACTAAAACATCCAGTAAACGTCCAGTATATTTTAATTACGGTATGGGGCTAGGTGTAGGGTTCAATCGCAGCAAAAATTTTTATTCAATAAATAACGCCCCACAAAGAGGCGGACGGTCAACTTTACCTGCAGGACATTTTTTCGCATTTGAATATAATAGATTTAGGTCTGGTATTGGCTATTTTTTAAAGCCCGAAATTGGCTTTACATTTTATAATAAAAAGAAAAAGCCATTTTTAAATACATCTCTGTTTTATAATATTGGCTTAACTGAGATGGAATCTTTTAAATTGAAGCTACAGTATGGCAATTTATTCACAACTTATTTTAAAGAAGAGAATCAAATTTTAAAAACTAAAGGTGGGGTATTTGGGTTTAAAATAGGTGTACCCATCAAATTATTTGAAATTAAAAAACATGGCAAACGTAAGCCGTAATAAAATATTTTTTTTAATGCTTGTTATTTTGCCCATGTTACAAAGTAAAAAAAGCCATGCACAGGCGGCTTATACCAAAAGTGTAAAAACCGATACGGCAAAGCGCAACACTTATAAACCTGAAATATTTACAAGCGGCTTTATTGATATAATAAATAATGGACAAATTAATGCAAGTGCCAGGTTCATCAGGCTTTTTATAGGCGAGCCTGGCAAGTTTGCCATACCCATAAGTTTTTACGGTGGTGTAAGTAATAATACATTTCAAAATCAGCAACAGGGCGGGCAGCTTTTACGGAGTAACGACCATTTGGTAAACCAATACATTAACCCCATGAGCGGTTTAATAAACATAAGTATTGAGGGTATTAGTTTTAGTAAAAAGAAAGATACTATGGTAACTAAATTTGGTTTTATTTACCAAATTGGCCAAAGGGTATTAAATGGTGTAAGAATTGGTGCTGTTAATAACCCTTTAACGGGCAAGCCGGTAAATTTTTTAAATGGCTTTGCTGCAACAGGGCTTTATTTTCAAACCGGTGCATGGGAAAAAACTAACTCAAAAAATGTGGGTTTATTTTGGATGGCAGCACGTTACCATTTCTGCAAAACCAACCCTAAACAAATAAAAGAATTTTTACCCGATATAAAAACAAACGGTATTTACCATGGCTATAGTGCTGGCTTTGGTATTGAAATAAATAATGTGGTAAACATTAAAGCCATCTATTACAAATATAAAAAAGCACCGGAGATAGATTATGGTTTACCCATTTACCAGTTTAGTTTTAATTATACAATGGGTAAAAATTAAATGACAAAATTAAAATACTGGGTTTCAATAACGAATAAAAAATAATTAGTATGAAAAAATTTGTAATTGGTTTAAGCAGTATACTTTTTTTTACCACTTTTGTATTTAGCCAAAAAAGTATATATTCTATAAGTGCAGGGCCTGTGGTTGGATTTGCAATAGATAATCCAAATCATAATTATTATTATAAAAATGCAGTTGGGGGTATAGTACATTTAAATTATGGCGTAACAAAACTGGGTACAATTACTGCTGCAGTATCTTACTTATCTATTGGCGTAAAAAACAAACCAGTTTCTAAAACATCACTTACTCAAATAAAAGCGGGGTATAAAAGAGAGTTTTTAAATTCTGGTTTTTTTGTTGCAGCAGATGCAGGTATAGCGGGTTATAATAAACAGTTAAACAATTTTGTTTTTGGTGTAGCGGCAGGTTATTCATTTAAAGTTTCATCATCTTGCTATATTGATTTGTTTCCTGCTTATAACGTTATTGCCGGCTCACCTAATAACAATATGTGGCTTACTGCAAACGCTTTATTTCGCTATAGCTTTAATAAGAAATAATAACATTTGCTTCAATATTAAATTGCTGCACATTTTATTGCTGCTGTTTATTGTAACGGTTCATCATTTCATATATCTCTCTTAGTGCATAAACCCGGCCTGTACATTTCAAGAAATGCCGGGCCGAAAGTTTAGGGTTATCAGCATTAGGATTTGCCTGGTAAATGGATCTCAAGGGGCAGGCGATGCTTTGCTTCAAGGCATCGTAATCATGTCTTCTGAAAAGTTAGATAGGATTAACATTAGGCGAATAATAGTTGTTATCACCCGTCCGGTCCGTTAGTTTTAATTAAAACCCGCTTTTATGGCGGGTTTTGCTTTTTTGCAAAACTGTAGCTGCAAATAAAAAATTGCAAAACCGGGCTTCACGTTTTTAAATAAGTTAATAGTAACATCCTGCCTCGTTTTAACAATGCTTCCTCCCATTTTTCTTTCGTTGATTATTTCTATTGCTTGTATCAACAGCCTTTTACAGGGCGGAGCATGATAGTTTGCAATTTCATACCATTTATTTTCATACATTACAATGTTTGAGTAATACAACTATTACAATAATTAGCCTATTTTTTTGCTTGCTTATTTCAACAACAATTAAATGAAAACACTTGTTTGTACAAAACCCGGCGAATTTAATTACGGCGAAAAACAAATGCCCACTTTGCTAAAGGGGCATGCCATCATCAAAATTAAACGCATTGGTATTTGTGGTACAGACTTACATGCTTTTGAAGGCACACAGCCTTTTTTTGAGTATCCAAGAATTTTGGGGCACGAATTAGCCGGTGAACTGGTTGACGCTGATGGTGCAGAAGGATTTGAAAAAGATGAAGCCGTAAGTTTTATTCCTTATTTTAATTGTGGAAAATGCATAGCCTGTAAAAATAGTTTGCCCAATTGTTGCACAGCCATAAAAGTTTGTGGGGTACATATTGATGGTGGATTTACAGAATATCTGCAAATACCTTCTTACACTTTGCTGCATGGTAATGGTTTAAGTTTTGATGAACTGGCATTGATAGAACCATTAGCAATTGGTGTACATGGCCTGGGCAGGGCCGCTGTAAAAGAAAAAGAATTTGTATTGGTTGCAGGCGCAGGGCCTATTGGGTTGGGCATTGCAGCTTTTGCACTTATTGCAGGGGCGCAGGTAATTGTGATGGACGTAAATGATAACAGGTTGCAGTTTTGCAAAGAAAAATTGAAAGTTAAACATGTAATAAATCCGTTGCAACAAAATGCAATGATGGTGCTAACAGAAATTACAGATGGCGATATGCCCACTGTTGTAATTGATGCAACCGGAAATCAACAGGCCATAATGAATGCATTTAAATATTTAGCACATGGCGGAAGGTATGTAATGGTGGGTTTGCAAAAAGGGGAAATAAATTTCAGTCATCCCGAGTTTCATAAAAGAGAAGCCACACTGATGAGTAGCCGCAATGCAACAAGGCAGGATTTTGAACAGGTGATGGCAGCGATGAAAATGGGTTTAGTAAACCCAGAAACTTTTATAACACACCGTGTAAAGTTTGCTGAAGTGAAAGATAATTTTGAAAAATGGTTAAATCCTGCAACGGGTGTAATAAAGGTGATGGTGGAAATGGATTAACTAACTAATGTTGCCGGTTAATAAAAAAGCTGTTTTTTTCTTTTATAATTGCTGTATGAATAAATTTTTTTTACTGCTCATTTTATTATCTGTTTCTGTAAAAGGAATAACACAGCAACTTGTTGTGCACCATTTGCAATGCGAATACAAAACAAATCCAATAGCTATAAATAATACAGTTCCTGTTTTTAGCTGGCAGATACAATCTGTAAAACGGAATGTTACTCAAACAGCGTTCAGACTTTTAGTGGCTGATGATATTTCATTGCTTAAAAGTAATATTGGAAATATTTGGGATTCTAAAAAAATAATGACTGATAATTCTACCCAGGTATTATTTAAAGGAAAAACATTACGTGCTGCAAAAAAATATTTTTGGAAAGTACAAATCTGGAACAATAAAAATGAAATAGCACGGAGTGCTGCTGCTAATTTTTCACTGGGATTACTTACGCAAAAAGATTGGCACAATGCAAAATGGATAGGCTACCATGAAATGCCCGACTCCTTATTGACCGTTCCCGGTGTGCACAACACTGATACAAAAAGAATGTTAGGGCCAACCAAATTAAAACAACGAACTATTGTACCATTATTGAGAAAAACTTTTTTTACCGATAAAGAAATAAAAAATGCCACTGTTTTTATTAGTGGGTTAGGACAATATGAATTAAGCATTAATGGAGAAAAAATTGGGAATAGTTTTTTAGCACCCGGCTGGACAAACTACGATAAACGGGTTTTGTACAATGTATATGATGTAACCGCTTTTATAAAAAAAGGAGCCAATGCCATTGGGGTAATAGTTGGCAATGGTTTTTATAATATTAACAGGGAGCGGTATATAAAATTTGCCGTTGCATATGGCTATCCAAAAATGATTTGTAACCTGCTTATTACTTATGCTGACGGTTCTGCACAAAATATAATCAGCGATAATTCATGGAAAACCACGCCATCACCCATAACATTTACAAGCATATTTGGTGGCGAAGATTATAATGCCAGTCTTGAAAAAAAAGGATGGGATACTAATGCATACAACGATGAAAACTGGAAGCAGGCAGAAATTGTAACTGCGCCAAAAGGCATGCTGCAGGCAGAGATGGATTATGCCGTAACAGTGAATGAAATATTGCAGGTGCAAAAAATTACAAAACCTAAGGACAGTGTTTATGTGTATGATTTTGCACAAAACTTATCGGGTATTGTGGAGTTTAAAGTGCAGGGAAAAAAAGGACAGGTTGTAAAACTAATTCCTGCCGAATTATTGAACGATAAAAACCTGGCAAACCAAAATGCAACCGGCAAGCCCTATTATTTTCTATATACACTAAAAGGAGAGGGAATAGAAACCTGGCAACCAAAATTTAGTTATTACGGTTTCAGGTATGTGCAGGTAGAAGGCGCAGTGCCAGACACCGCAAAAGTTTCAGGCGACTTTGCAAAAATTATCAGCATAAAATTTTTACATACTTCCAATAGTGCACCAACAGCAGGAAATTTTACCTGTTCAAATACTTTATTTAATAACATCAACGGCTTAATAAAAGCTGCCATAAAAAGTAATTTACAAAGTGTGGTTACTGATTGTCCGCATAGAGAAAAACTGAGTTGGCTGGAGCAGGATTATTTAATGGGCGGTTCTATAAATGCCAATTACAAAGTGTATCATTTGTATAAAAAGTTGGTGCATGATATGATGGATGCACAAACTGCTGAAGGTCTGGTGCCCGATATTGCACCTGAATTTGTTTTTTTTGATGACAACGGTTTTGGTTTTAGAGATTCTCCGGAGTGGGGCAGTGCATCAGTAGTGGTGCCCTGGCTTTTGTATAAATGGTATGGCGATAAAGCAATTTTAGCCGAAGCCTATCCAATGATGAAAAGATATGTGGCTTATTTAAAATCAAAATCAAGCAATAATATACTTAATTATGGCCTTGGCGATTGGTACGATTACGGCCCTGATAAACCTGGCGCAGCACAACTAACTCCAAAAGCATTAACTGCCACGGCTATTTATTTTTATGATGCTGTTTTGCTTTCGCAAATTGCGCTTACCATAAATAAAAAAGAAGATGCGCTTACTTATAAAAATTTATCAGCGCAAATAAACAAAACTTTTAACGATACTTTTTTTAACGCTCAAAAAAAAATATATGCTACCGGCAGCCAAACTTCAATGGCAATGCCATTAAGCGTGGGATTGGTGCAGCAGGATGATAGCGCTGCAGTTTTAAAAAACCTGGTAAAGTCTATTGAGGCAACTCAAAAAAAATTAACCGCCGGCGATATTGGGTTTCATTTTTTAGTGCAGGCATTGCATGATGGTGGCGCATCACAATTAATTTATGATATGAATTACAGGGACGATGTGCCCGGATACGGGTATCAATTAAAAAAAGGAGCAACGGCATTAACAGAGTCGTGGCCTGCATTGGAAGAAGTGTCCAATAATCATTTAATGCTGGGCCATATTATGCAGTGGTTTTACGAAGGATTAGGGGGCATTAATCAGGCTGCAAATTCTTATGGGTATAAAAATATTATTATAAAACCAGAGCCAGTGGGAGATATTAATTTTGTAAACGCAAATCATGAAACATTATACGGCAACATTATAAGCCAATGGAAAAAGAGTGCAAATAATTTTAGTATAACAATTCAAATACCACACAATACAAAAGCAACGGTTTATTTGCCAGCAAAAAAATCAGACCACATTTTAGAAAATGGCAAAGCAATTATTAAAAATGCAGCCGTAAAATTTGTTGGTTATAAAAATGGGCGAACTATTTTTGAAATAGGTTCGGGTAACTATAATTTTAGGGTGCAATCAAATTAATTATGATGAGTACAAATATTATTGATACACATATTCATGTTTGGAATTTTGATAAGGCTGAATATGACTGGTTAAAAAATGATACTTCTATTTTAAAAAGATCTTATCATATTGAAGAAATAGAAGCAGAAAGAAATGCTTTAGGTATATCTGCTGGCGTGTTGGTACAAGCTGCCAACAATACAAAAGATACTGATTGGATGCTGGAAGTAGCGGAAAAAACTGCGTGGATAAAAGGCGTTGTTGGATGGTTGCCATTGATGAATACGGAGGAAACGGAAAGATTATTGACCGGTGTTTATTTAAAAAATAATTATTACAAGGGCATTCGTCATTTAATACACGATGAACCAAATGCCGATTGGTTATTGCAGGATAACGTTATAGAAAGTTTGAAAATACTGGCAAAAAATAATTTGCCCTTTGATGTAGTGGGTGTTTTGCCGGCGCATATTGAAACTGTTTTAAAAGTGGCTGATAAGGTGCCGGGATTAAAAATGGTATTCGATCATTTAAATCAGCCACCCTTTGCGGCAAATAAAACATTTGGCCACTGGGGCAGTTTGATGAAAGAGGCTGCTGCAAATAAAAATTTCTATGCAAAAATTTCCGGGCTGGGAACAACAACAAAAAATACACAAGGCTGGGTGGCAGAAGATATAAAGCCCTGCATTGAATTTGTACTGGAACAATTTGGTGAAGACCGGTGTATTTGCGGTGGCGACTGGCCGGTATCTTTACTGGCCGGCAGCTATACCAAAAACTGGAATGCTTATACCCGGGTGTTGCAAAGTATTTTGGATGAAGCACAACAGCAAAAAGTTTTTTACAATAATGCAATAAATTTTTATTCACTTTAAAATAAAACCTTCCCGTAAATATGGCTATCACTAAATCTCCGCCAATAACTGCTTCAGCCGCAAATGGGGCACCTGCAAAAAATAAATACCTGGTTCCATTTATTTTAGTTGCATTTTTATTTTTTTTGTGGGGCATGGTGCACAACCTGGATGGCATTTTAATTCCGCATTTAAAAAAAGCCTGCGAACTCACCAACACACAATCCACTTTAATTGACGTGGCAATATTTTTTGCTTATTTTTTAATGGCTGTTCCGGCCGGAATGATTTTAAAAAAGTGGGGTTACAAAAACGGCATTATTGCCGGATTAATTTTGGCTGGCATTGGTGCATTTTTATTTGTGCCGGCAGCCAACAGCCGTACATACGAATTGTTTTTATTAGCGTTATTTATTATTGGCTGCGGCATTTGCATTTTAGAAACTGCAGCAAACCCTTACGCTGCAATACTGGCTGATGAAAAAGGTGCCAGCACAAGATTAAATTTAGGTGCAGCCATAAACGGCATCGCTGTTTTTATTGCGCCGGTAATTGGGGCTAAATTTATTTTATCGGGTGTAGAGCACACCAAAGACGAATTGTTACAAATGCCTGCTGCTGAAAAATTGGCCTACCTTAACATGGAGTCTGCATCAGTAAAAATGCCATATATTTTTATTGCCTGTGGATTTTTATTGGTAGCCATGCTGTTTTACTTTTTTAAATTACCCGAAGTAAAAGACGATAATAAAACGGCCAGGTTTGGTGAATTTATAAAAGCCTTCCGGCATAAACATTTATCGTGGGCTGTTTTTGCACAGTTTGCGTATGTGGGTGCACAGGTTTGTGTTACCAGTTTTTTTGTTCGCATGGCCATAAAAGGCGGTGGTGTTGATGAAAAAACAGCAGGGTATTACTTAGGCACTATTTATGGAATTTTATTTTTAGCAGGGCGTTTTATTGGCACCTTACTCACCAAATATATAGCCTCAAATAAACTGCTTACTATATTTGCTGTTATGGCCTCCATGCTTTGCTTACTGGCTATATTTGCCAATGGCAGCATTGTAATTTATGCATTAGGGGCAATGGGCTTTTTTATGTCAATAATGTTTCCAACCATATTTGCGCTGGGGTTGGTTAACCTTGGCCACGAAACAAAAATTGGCAGCTCGCTTTTAGTTATGGCTATTGTTGGTGGTGCAGTTTTTCCTTTTATAATGGGCCGCATAATCGATTTAAATAATGATAATATTCAGCTGGGCTATATTGTGCCTTTTGTTTGTTTTTTAGTAATTATTTATTTTGGTATCCGCGGCTATAAAGTGCAGGAGCCGGACCAACATGTAACGCTCAATTAATGCGGGCAAATTTTATTAGCAATGGCGGCTTCAATTAAAATTAAAATTCTTTCTTACAAAAAAGATAAATCATGTTTAGTTTAAAAAATAAAAATGCAGTAATTACCGGAGCCGCCAGCGGAATAGGGAAAGCAGTAGCGCTGCTTTTTGCAAAGCAGGGTGCCTTTGTACATTTGCTGGATTTGAATGAAGCAGGACTTTCCATTGTATTAAACGAAATAAAATTAATGAATGCAGGTGCAGCCGCTCATACGGCCAATGTAACTAACCAGCAGGAAATAAAATTACTTTTCGAAAAAATAGGCGCCATAGATATTTTGGTAAACTGTGCCGGCATTTCAAACATTGGTAAAGCAGCTACCACCAGTGAAGAAGATTTTGATAAAGTGTTTGCAGTAAATGTAAAAGGCACTTATAATTGTTTGCATGAAGCCATTCCATATATGAAAAAAAATGGCGCAGGCACTATACTTAATATGGCATCTATTGCAAATAATGTAGGCATACCCGACAGGTTTGCATATAGTATGAGCAAAGGTGCGGTGCTGGGTATGACGTTGTCGGTAGCAAAAGATTATATAGCAGAAAACATTCGATGCAATTGTGTATCGCCGGCAAGAGTGCATACGCCTTTTGTAGATAATTATTTAGCAAAAACATATCCCGGAAAAGAAAAAGAAATGTTTGAAAAATTAGCCAAAACCCAGCCCATTGGCCGCATGGGTAAGCCCGAAGAAATTGCCCATCTTATTTTGTATTTATGTTCGGATGAGGCTTCTTTTATTACAGGGTGCGATTACCCGATAGACGGTGGATTTATTAAACTTAACAATTAAAATATAGGTATGAAATTAATACGGTTTGGGATAGCAGATAAAGAAAAGCCCGGCATCTGCATCAATGCAATTAATTATGATGTATCGCATTTGGTACAGGATTACAATGAAGATTTTTTTACAACAGGTGGTTTAGCGAAGTTGCAGGAGTTGATAAAAAAAAATGAAGGAATGCTGCAGGAAATTCCGGCAGGTGCAAGGCTTGGCTCACCAGTTGCACGTCCTTCAAAAATTATTTGTATCGGTTTAAATTATAAAGATCATGCGCAGGAAATGAATGTTGCACCCCCGCCGGAACCGGTTATTTTTATGAAAGCCACCACATCTTTATGCGGCCCGTTTGATGAAGTGATCATACCCCGTGATTCTTTAAAAACTGATTGGGAAGTTGAGCTGGCGGTGGTAATAGGTAAAAAAGCAAGTTATGTTACTGAGGCAAATGCTATGGATTATGTGGCAGGATATTGTTTGCATAATGATGTTAGTGAAAGAGAATTTCAATTGGAAAGAGGCGGTACCTGGGATAAAGGAAAAGGCTGCGATACTTTTGCGCCGTTGGGGCCATGGCTGGTAACTAAAGATGAAATAGCAGATGTGAATAATTTGAACATGTGGTTAAAAGTAAACGGAACGCAAATGCAGAACGGCACTACTGCCAACCTGATTTTTGATGTACCTTTTTTAATTATGTATGTAAGTAAGTTTATGACGCTGCTGCCCGGCGACATTATTTCTACCGGAACGCCAGCCGGTGTGGGGCTTGGTTTTAAACCGCCGGTATTTTTAAAACAAGGAGATGAAATGGAATTATCGATACAAGAATTGGGAACCGCCAAACAATCCTGTATTGCTTATGATCCTTTAAAACACTCAATATAAATTTCAATAATTTTTTAAGCAGTTTATTATGGATTTAAAATTAAAAGATAAAGTAATTATTGTAAGTGGTGGTGCCAAAGGCATTGGCGCAGGCATTGTAAAATTACTTGCTGCAGAAGGTGCTGTGCCGGTTATTATTGGGCGTAATGAAACCGAAAATGTAACTGCAGTAAATACAATAACATTAAGTGGAGGTAAGGCTTTTCAGGTAGTAGCAGAATTATCGGAGCCGCAACAATGTGAGCAGGCCATTACAAAAGTAATGGAACAATACAACCGCATAGACGGCCTGGTAAATAATGCTGGTGTAAACGATGGGGTGGGGTTACAAAACGGCAGCTATGAAAAATTTATGGCATCCTTGCATAAAAATTTAATACATTATTATTTGCTGGCGCATCATGCATTGCCCCAATTAATAAAATCAAAAGGGGCCATTGTAAACATTACTTCTAAAACTGCCGAAACCGGCCAGGGCAATACCTCTGCCTATGCAGCAAGCAATGGTGGCCGCAATGCCTTAACCCGGGAGTGGGCTGTAGAATTATTAAAGTACGGCATCAGGGTAAATGCAGTTGTGGTAGCAGAATGTTTTACGCCTGCATACGAAAAATGGATTGAAACATTACCGGATGCTGCAGCAAAATTAAAAGATATCACATCTAAAATTCCTTTAGAAAACCGTATGACCACTGCTGAAGAAATTGCTGCAATGGTTGTGTTTTTATTGTCATCGCAATCAAGCCACACCACAGGTCAATTAATTTATGTGGATGGAGGTTATGTGCATTTAGACAGGGCCCTGGCAAATGTATAGCCACTCCCGAAACAAACATTCAGCGTTAATTATTTTAATCATCTTCATTAATTTTTGCAGGCTGCTGTAAATATTCCATTCCCAAACAGCTTCGCCATTTAATATGATAGGATAGTGAAATCTGCCATCATTACAGTAAAACTTTACATTGGATATATAATGGTATGGTTATAATTTGAAGTCTTGTTTCGCAGGTGTTTTAAATGTTTTATAAAACTTTGCCGGCAGGGCAGTAAACGGTTGTATTAATGGTATAAATGGGGTATGATTTTTTCTTCGTAATTAACTCCATAATATTTCCGCTGCTGTTTTGAACCCGTTGCTTACTGAATTAGTAAAATAAATTAAATCATTAAACTGCAGGGCTTACGGATTGCCATGTTTATTAATAAATATTTTGAAGAGTTTGAATTAAGCAGTGTCCGCAATACCGCAGTGCGCAATATTGCAGAAGAAGATATTAATTTTCATGCAAAAGAATCAGGCGATTTTTTTCCGCATCATATGGATGAAGAATGGTGTAAAACCCAAACCTTTAAAAAACGTATTGCCCACGGCACTTTAATTTTTACCATTGCAATTGGGTTAACTGCCGATTTTGTAAACGAGGCTGCAATGACGTACGGTTACGACAGGCTTAGGTTTATTAAACCGGTATTTATTGGCGACAGCATAAAAGTAATAGTAACCATTAAAGATAAAAAAGACCATAAAAAACCCGGCTTTGGTTTGGTAACCGAATTAGTAGAAGCTTTTAATCAGCATAATGATTTGATTATGGTTTGTGAACACATTTTGTTAGTTAATAAAAATGAACTTTAACAATAATGGCTGCAATAGTTTTAAAAGGAATAACATGGGGGCACAGCAGGGGCATTACGCCATTGCTTGCGGCTTCGCAGCGCTATACCGAATTGCATCCGGAAATAGAAATACAATGGACAAAAAGATCTTTGCAGGAGTTTGCAGATTTTTCTATTGAAAAATTAACGGAAGTGTACGATTTATTAATTATCGATCATCCATGGGTTGGTTGTGCTGCTGCTACTAATTGTGTATTGCCGCTTAATGATTATTTATCAAAAGAATATTTACAGGATCAATTACAAAATTCGGTAGGCCGTTCTCACGAAAGTTATAATTACAACAACAAACAATGGGCATTAGCCATCGATGCTGCTGCACCAGCGGCCAGTTACAGAAAAGATTTGTTAGATAAAAACAACACTGCCATTCCTCAATCGTGGCCAGAAGTTATTGCGCTGGCAAAAACTGGTAAGGTTGCAATACCTGCTATCCCCATTGATGTGCTGATGAATTTTTATACTTTTTGTATTGCACATGGTAATAAGCCTTTTCAAACTAAAGATGAAATAATAGATAAGCAAACAGGCGTGCAGGCTATTGAAACGATGAAGGAATTATATTCTTTAACCGATAAAAAAATGTTTACCTGCAACCCCATAGCTGTTGCAGAGTTAATGAGCACTACAGATGATTATTGGTACTGTCCCTTTGCCTATTGTTATTCTAATTATTCCAGAAAAGGATTTGCACAAAATATTTTGCATTATACCAATGTAGTGTCGCTGAATCAAAATAAATTAAAAACAACTATTGGAGGTACCGGTTTATCCGTGTCTGCATGCAGTAAGCATAAAGCTGTGGCAGTCGATTTTACCCAATGGATAGTATCAGCCGAAATGCAGCAAACATTTTATGTACAGCATGGCGGGCAACCGGCACACCGCAAAGCATGGCTTAACCACGAGGCGAACGAGCTTACCAATAATTTTTTTAAAAATATTTTACCTGTAATGGATACTGGATTTGTGCGGCCAAGGTATAATGGCTATTTACATTTTCAGGATAATGCCGGTGCACCATTGCAAAAATGCTTGATACAAAATGGCAATGCATTAAATACATTAAACGAAATGAATAAAATATATCAGCAAAGCTTTACACACCAACCACAAATTGTAAACGTATGATGAGTTTGCCACTAGAGGGATTAGTGGTATTGGAATTCAGCCAATATCTTTCCGGGCCCTCGGCAGGTTTGCGTTTGGCCGATTTGGGCGCAAGGGTAATAAAGATAGAAAGGCCGGGTAAAGGAGATGCAGGCCGAAAATTAGCCATCAAAGATTTATGGGTTGATGATAATTCATTATTGTTTCATACCATCAACCGCAATAAAGAAAGTTTTACTGCAGATTTAAAAAACGAAAATGATATTGCTGTTGTAAAAAAGCTTATTGCCCGGGCAGATGTTATCATGCATAATTTTCGCCCCGGTGTAATGGAAAAAACCGGGTTGGGGTATGAGGCAGTAAAAAAAATTAATGATAAAATTATTTATGCAGTTATTTCCGGCTATGGTAAAAGCGGGCCATGGAAAAATAAACCTGGTCAGGATTTATTATTACAATCTATAACCGGCCTTGCTTATACCTCCGGCAATGGTACAAACGGCCCGGTGCCTTTTGGTATTTCCATTGCAGATATGCTTTGTGGCGCACAATTGGTGCAGGGTATTTTAGGTGCATTAATAAGAAGGCAAAAAAATAATATTGGTGCATTAATAGAAATAAGTTTACTGGAATCCTTACTCGATTTTCAATTTGAATTGTTTACCACGTATTTTTCCTGCAAACAACTTCCGCAGCGCAGTAAAATAAATAATGGGCATTGTTTGCTGGGGGCGCCATATGGCATTTACAAAACATTAGACGGACACCTTGCTTTAGCCATGATGGATATACAAGTACTGGCCAAAACAATTAACTGCGTGGCCTTAAATAATTTTACTACAGCAGAGGCATTTGCTAAAAGAGATGCTATAAAAAAAATATTGGCTCAACATCTTATTACAAAAAAAACCTCCTGCTGGTTAACCGCTTTGCAACAACAGGATCTGTGGGCCATGGAGGTATTAGACTGGGAAAAGATGGTGCAGCATGAAGCGTATAAAATTTTGGCAATGGAACAAGTGATATATACCGGCAACAAAAAAATGTTTACTACACGGTGCCCAATTAGAATTAATGGAGAAAAATTGTATGCCACTAAACCGGCACCGCAATTAGGGGAACATAATGAAAAAATAAAAGGTGATTTTTTAATTGCTGAATAAAGGGGGCTGTTTTTGTGGATGATGTATTTGTTGTTGTTAACGAAGCGTCTTTAAATAATTAAACTCCCAATTCCATTTCCCTCTCTTTTGGAGAGGGGGTAAGGGTGAGGTCGTTTAACAAAACATAATAAATAGCTCAATAAAGAAATATTGTTGAAGAGTGCGACGCCAATGAAGATGAACAAAGAAATATAGTTGGGTTCAAAAAAAATTATAACACAAAAAAACCTTCAGGGTATAAGGGCATGAATTTATTACAAGATATTATTGTTGTTGATTTCAGCCAGTTTTTATCTGGCCCATCGGCTTCATTGCGACTTGCGGATATGGGGGCACAGGTAATAAAAATTGAGCGGCCAGGCAAAGGTGATATTTGCAGGGAACTGTATGTTTCTGATGTGATGATAGAAGGTGAATCAAGTATTTTTCATGCAATAAACCGAAACAAACAAAGTTACACAGCCGATTTAAAAGTTGCTGAAGATTTAGAAAAAGTTAAAAAAATTATTGCCAGGGCAGATGTGATGATGCATAATTTCAGGCCCGGTGTAATGGAACGTATTGGATTGGATTATGAATCCGTAAAAAAAATAAATCCTTCAATAATTTATGCAGCAATAAGCGGCTACGGCACCGAAGGCCCATGGAAAGATTTACCCGGGCAGGATTTGTTATTGCAGGCTGCATCGGGTTTAGCGTGGCTCAGTAATAATAACAATGAATGCCCCACACCAATGGGTGTAGCAGTGGCGGATATTATGGCAGGTACTCATATTGCACAGGGAATTTTAGCAACATTGTTTAAAAGAACCATAAGTGGTGAAGGTGCATTGGTGCAGGTAAGTATGTTTGAAAGTATTCTTGATTTTCAATTTGAAGTGCTTACCAGTTTTTATAACGATAACTTTCAATTGCCCAAACGCAGTGAGGTTAACAGTGCTCATGCATATATTGCAGCTCCTTATGGTATTTATAAAACAAATGACGGTTACATTGCTTTGGCTATGAGTGATATTGCAGAACTTGCTACACTTTTACAATGCCAGTTGTTAACACCATTTAGTAACAGTAACGATTGGTTTAGTAAACGTGATGAAATAAAAAAAATACTTGCACAACATTTAGAAACAAATGCTGCGGCGCATTGGTTATGCATTTTAGAAAAAGCCGGTATATGGTGTGCACCCGTAATGGATTACGACAGGCTGGTAAAGGAAGAAGGTTACAAGGTGTTGAATATGGAAATGAAAGTAAACACGGGTAATGGACTTGCTGTAACTACCACAAGGTGCCCGATAAGGGTAGATGATGAATTGTTGATTTCGGTTATTGGAGCGCCACAACTGGGAGGGCATAATATTGCTATCGAAAAACAATTTGAGTTAGATCAGCATTCCATTGATGCCCGGGTAAGCAATGTGCATATATAATAAAACAAGTATTGAAATTTCATTTTGGCTTAGAAAAAAAACACCGGTCTGTTTGTGGTGTAAACATTGTAAATTTAATTCCATTTCATTGTAGAGAATAATTGATGCATGCAATTTATTACCCCATCATCTTCGCATATAACTCCCATTTTTATTATTGGTGCAGGCGGTATTGTAAACACTGCTCATTTACCAGCATATAAAATTGCCGGCTTTAACGTGCAGGGCATTTATGATATCGATAATGCAAAAGCGGTTAACACTGCTGCAAAATTTAATTTGCCCAATGTATTTAGCAGTGTTGCAGAAATGATGGCTTATGCACCTGCAAACGCTGTGTTTGATGTGGCGGTGCCCGGCTCTCAAACTATTGCCTTGCTGCATCAATTACCCGTTGGCGCCACCGTATTGCTGCAAAAACCGATGGGAGAAAATTATGAAGAGGCAAAACAGATTTTGCAAATTACAAGAGAAAAAAAAATGCTGGCAGGCATAAATTTTCAATTGCGTTACGCACCGTATATTTTAGCGGCAAAAGAATTAATTAATAAAAATTTACTGGGAGCGCTCAATGATATTGAAGTGAATGTAAATGTGTACACGCCTTGGCAGCTGTGGGATTTTTTAATGGCCTCACCACGGGTAGAAATTTTATACCATAGCATTCATTACATAGATTTAGTTAGAAATTTATTGGGCAATCCTCAATCGGTATATGCAAAAACAACTAAGCATCCGTCAATGCCGCAACTGGCTTCGGTACGCAGTAATATCATTATGGATTATGGTGATATGGTAAGGGCAAATATTCTCACTAACCATTGTCATAATTATGGCACGCCCAAGCAGCAATCTTATATAAAAATTGAAGGCAGTAAAGGCGCAGTAATAATAAATTTTGGGGCTTTAATAAATTATCCAAGAGGTGCTGCAGATAGTTTTGAATATATTTTATTGCAGGAAGGTAAAGAAGCACAATGGCAGCAAATGCAAATTGAAGGCAGTTGGTTTCCCCACGCATTTATTGGCAGTATGAATGAAATGCTGCTGGCAGCAGCTGGAGAAATTACAAAGCCAGATAACAGTGTGGAAGATTGTATTTACACAATGGCTTGCGTGGAAGCGGCGTATGAGAGTAGTGAAGGAGGAACCCCTGTCCCCTCCCGATAAGGATCGGGATAAATTCCGGGGAACTTAGATTGTTACCGCATTAAATTGAGTATCCAATTTTAATGATTAACAAAAGATGCATTTTTTGTTCCATAGGAACATTTGGTGGGTAGATAAAAAGATGGAACTTTTTTTTCGTTCCGTAGGAAAGATGGGTGCAAATTGAAGCTGCTCCATTAACAAAAAATTTTAGCAATTAAAATGAAGACAGGATTCAATTCGTAAAAAATTATTAAAAAACTATAAAGTGAAATTATTTTTAACAATAGCAACAGTATTTTTGCAACAAATGCTCTTTGCCCAGCAAATTGCATTTCCCGGAGCAGAAGGTTTTGGTAAATATGCAACCGGTGGCCGTGGTGGAAAAGTAGTGCCCGTTACCAATTTAAATGATGATGGCGAAGGAAGTTTTAGAAATGCATTGGAAAAATTTCCGGGTGAGCCGCTTACAGTAATTTTTAAAGTGAGTGGTATTATTGAATTGCAAACTAAAATACAAATCAAACGCAGCAACTTAACTATTGCCGGACAAACTGCCCCCGGTGCTGGCATCTGTTTAAAAAATCAATCTTTAATATTGAATGGTGCTTCATCAAAAGGCAATCATGGTAATATCATCATTCGGTTTATTCGCAGCCGACCCGGCGGTACCGATAAAAAAGGATTGTATGGTTTTGATATGGAGAACTGCCATGATGTAATTGTTGATCATTGCAGTTTTAGCTGGGCCAACGAAGAATGTGCCGCCATGTACGATACCAAAAATACTACCGTGCAATGGTGCATTGTTAGCGAAGGGTTATACGAAGCCGGTCATGCAAAAGGCCACCGCTCTTACGGCGGAGTTTGGGGTGGACAATACGCCAGCTATCATCATAATTTAATAGCACACCAAAACAGCCGTGCCGTTCGCTTTAATGGCAGCAGGGCACACGACACCGTTGCATTAATTGATTACAGAAACAATGTAATTTATAATTGGGGAAATGCAAACGCCAGTTATGGCGGCGAAGTAAATATTGCAGGCGGTGTATCACAAGTAAATCTTGTAAATAATTATTACAAACCCGGGCCAGCAACTGCAAGCGAATTAAAATTTGTACATGCCAATTACGCAGCAGTCAATGCAAAAGGTACCGGCGAATGGTTTTTAAGTGGTAACATAATGGAAGGAGATAAAGCATTAACCAAAAAGAATTTTAAAGGGATTGATCTTGCAGAACAAAATTATCCTAAGGCTGCTTACGCAAAAAATGCTTTTGCAATTACTGCGGCATTGCCCGAACAAAATGCAAACGATGCTTATCAAGATGTACTAAAATATTGCGGTGCTGTGTTACCTAAAAGAGATGCGGTAGATGAAAGAGTGGTGCATGAAACAAAAACCGGTACTGCAACAGGCAAAGGTGTTTTTGGTAAAGCAGGAATTATTGATTCACCGCTGGCGGTTGGTGGATGGAGTACTTATAAAACTATTGCAGCGCCAATTGACACGGATGAAGATGGTATGCCGGATGAATGGGAAACAAAAAATGGATTGAATACAAATGATGCTGGTGATAGAAATAAAGTTGGCGCCGATGGATTTACAATGTTGGAAAAATATTTGAATGAAATGGCCGTGGTTAAATAATTTAAGATGAATCTGACAAAGAAAATATTATTTATTCTTCTTTTTGTAATTAATAGTTTTACGTTGTTCTCTCAACAAAAAAGTAAAATTGTTTTTCTTGTTTTTGAAAAGACTGGTTCTCCAAGAGTTTTATTTGGAATTGAAAAATTAAAATCTTCTTTGCAGAATATTGGGTATCAAACTAAGATTGTAAATGATGTCAATTTCTTTTCAAAGTCTCCGTTAATTTTAATCAATTTTCGGCACAACAAAAAAATTGCAAATACAAGAATATTTGCAAAAATGTCAAAAGAAGGCTATAAAGTTATTTCAAAACAAAATGCTACGTTAATTGATGGCGCAGATGAATCTGGAAGTCTTTATGGTTGTCTTGAAGTTGCAGAAATTATTGCTAAAACAAAAAGACTTCCTGCGAATATAAATTTATCCGATGCACCCGAAATGGTGCTCCGTGGCCAATGCATCGGCTTGCAAAAATCAACTTATCTCCCTGGAAGAAATGTATATGAATATCCCTACACACCAGAAACCTTCCCTTGGTTCTACGATAAAAAATTATGGTTACAAACCCTGGATTCTATGGTGGACAACCGGATGAATTCTTTGTATTTGTGGAATGGTCATCCATTTGCCTCGTTGGTAAAACTAAAAGATTATCCTTATGCGGTGGAAGTAGATGAAGGCACTTTTAAAAAAAATGAAGCCATCTATCGTTTCCTTACTACCGAAGCAGATAAGCGTGGCATTTGGGTGATACAAATGTTTTACAACATCATTGTTTCAAAACCATTTGCCGAACATCATAAAATAAAAACACAGGAAAGAGAAAGACCTATCATTCCGCTTATTGCAGATTATACCAAAAAATCTATCGCTGCATTTGTTGAAAAATATCCCAACGTTGGTTTAATGGTTTGCCTGGGCGAAGCGATGGAAGGAACAGGCAACGATGATATAGAATGGTTTACTAAAACCATTATTCCAGGTGTGCAGGATGGACTAAAAGCATTATGGAAAACAGAAGACCTGTCCGCCGTGGCGGAACCACCAATCGTTTTACGGGCACACGATTGTGATGCACCTGCGGTAATGAAAGCAGCATTGCCTTTGTATAAAAATTTATATACCGAAGCAAAATTTAATGGCGAAGCATTAACCTATGCAAGGCCAAGAGGCGAGTGGGCAAAGCTGCACCAAACATTAAGTAAACTCGGCAGCGTGCAAATTGAGAACGTACATATACTGGCTAATTTGGAGCCATTTCGGTACGGCTCACCCGATTTTATTCAGCAATCTGTAATTGGTATGCATGAAGTAATGGGCGGAAATGGTTTGCATTTGTATCCGCAGGCATCTTACTGGGACTGGCCTTACAGTGCCGACAGTGTTGCAGGTGGTAAACGATTATTACAAATTGAAAGAGATTGGATATGGTATAAAGCCTGGAGCCGTTATGCATGGAAAGCAAAGAGAAATAGAGTAGATGAAATAAATTACTGGAGCAATCAACTGGCTGATAAATTTGGTTGCAGCATTGCTGATGGCAAAAAAATATTAACTGCGTATGAAGAAAGCGGAGAAATTGCTCCAAAATTATTACGCCGCTTTGGAATTACTGATGGCAACAGGCAAACACTCACATTGGGTATGCTGATGACACAGCTCATTAACCCATATCGTTATGGCTTATTTACTTTATTGTATGATGCAGAAGCCCCAGAAGGAGAGATGTTGCTGGATTATGCAGATAAAGAATGGAAAGGAGTGAAGCATGTAGGTGAAACGCCGGTGCAAATAATTGAGGAAATAGAAAAGCATGCATCTAATGGGGAACATGCTATAGTTGGAATTTCGGTTAAGAAAAATCAACAAGAATTTATCCGGCTTAAAAACGATATTGTCTACTACCGCTATTTGGGTTTGCATTATTCGTATAAAGTAAAATCAGCATTATCAGCACTTCGCTATAAGTATAGCAATGACATAAATGATCTTGAAAGTGCGTATAATTTTTTAAAGGGTAGCTTAATTCTTTACAAGAGCTTATCGAG
>JAYURK010000136.1:0-11492 GCA_043756235.1 Ferruginibacter sp.
TTATACTTCTTTGCATTAAACCATCGGGATTTAAAGCTTCTGTTCCTTTATTATCTTTTAATTCATCTTTTGATTTTACAAAAAGCAACACTGATTTTAATCCCATGCTCCACAGTTCCTTTACTTCTTTAACCGTATTATCTAAACTCAATCTGTAATAATTGGGCATGGAAGCGATTTCTAATTTTATATTTTCTCCTTCCGTAATAAAAAGAGGAACGATAAAATCGTTTGGAGTAATAATTGTTTCACTCACCAAACTTCTGATTGCAGCGCTCTGGCGCAATATTCTATTTCGTCTTTGTAAAATCATAAAATTTATTTTAGCTTAAATTTCAATCAACCGCCGACAGGGCTGGAAGCCGCTGTCGGGGTTAAGTAACTTTCTTTAACAAGAATTAGAACCTTTTGCCCAGTCATTTTTTTCTTCTTCACTAAACTCAACAAGCCATTCTAGTGGATGCAAACAAGCTTCCTGCATTTTATATTCCTCTGTTCCAATTGCAGGGTTGTAATTATATTCAAAACGAACAGTGGGCGGCAGACTCATTAAAATACTTTCTGTTCGTCCATTTGTTTTTAAACCAAACAAAGTACCACGGTCGTGTACCAAATTAAATTCTACATAACGGCCCCTTCTTATTTCCTGCCAATATTTATTTTCGTTGGTGTACGGTGTTGCTTTTCTTTTTTCAACAATGGGAATGTAGGCTTCAATAAATGCATCGCCGCAGGCTTTACCAAAGTTCATCCAAAAATGTACATCTTTTATTTCATCGGGGCGTTGATAATCGTAAAAAATGCCACCAATACCACGGCGCTCTTGGTTGCGGTGCCAGTTTACAAAATAGTTATCACAGTTCTTTTTAAATGCCGGGTAGAAAGTTACATCAAATGCATCGCAGGTATTTTTATAGGTTTGATGAAAATGTTTTGCATCTTCTTCTATTAAATAATAAGGAGTAAGGTCGGTGCCGCCACCAAACCAGCGATCCATCACTTCATCTTTTTCATTGTACAATTCAAACATCCTGTAATTACAATGTACAGTTGGCACAAATGGATTTACAGGATGCAGCACAATACTTAAACCGCAGGCAAACCATTTTGCACCATCAATTTTTAATTGTGTTTTCATCGCTTCCGTTACCTCACCAAAAACTATCGAAGTATTTACCCCTCCTTTTTCAAAAACATTTCCGTTGCCTATCACTCTTGTTTTGCCGCCGCCACCTTCGGGCCGTTCCCATTTATCTTCAATAAATGTTGCTTTACCATCACATAATTCTAATGCAGCACAAATTTTATTTTGCATCTCCTGAATAATTTGAATCCAATTTTCTTTCGCACTCATGGCATTATAAATTATTCATTATAAAATTATCCATTAATCCGATATTCCTTCACTGCATCCACAAATGCTTTTGCATGATCAACCGGAACATTTGGTGTAATGCCATGACCTAAATTAGCCACATAATTTTGAATACCAAATGCATCGATCATTTCTTTCACCGCTTTTTTTATTTCCGGAATGGGCGCTAATAATTTTGCAGGATCAAAATTGCCCTGCAGGGTAATTCTATTGCCGGTTAATTCTCTGGCTAACTGCGGCGCTACACACCAATCGATACCAATGCCGGCAGCACTGCTTTCGCTCAACTCTTTTAATGCATACCAGCTTCCCTTGGGAAATAAAATTACCGGTGCATCATCTTTTAATGCATCTGCAATTTGTAAAAGATAAGGTTGTGCAAAAATTTTAAAATCTGCCGGACTTAACGAGCCTGACCAGCTATCAAAAACCTGTACCGTATCGGCACCGGCTTTTACCTGTGCTTTTAAATATTGAATGGTGATGGTGGTAATTTTTTGCAGCAGTTGATGTGCTAATGCAGATTCGGTGTATGCAAACTGTTTTGCTTTATCCCATGTTTTACTGCCTTTGCCTTCAATCATGTAACATAAAATCGTCCACGGGGCACCGGCAAAACCAATTAAGGGCACACGGCCATTCAATTCTTTTTTTGTAAGACTTAGTGCATTCATCACATAACTTAAACTTTCTTCGGCACCATCAATTATTAAAGCATCAATGTCATTTTTTGTTTTAATGGTTTTGGGTAATGACGGGCCTTTGCCTTCTTCCATCAAAACTTCTAACCCCATGGCCTGCGGTATTACTAAAATATCACTGAAAATAATTGCTGCATCCACACCAACCTGGTCAACAGGCTGCAAAGTAATTTGTGTGGCCAGCTCCGGTGTTTGCACACGGGTAAAGAAATCGTATTTATTTCTCAGCTTAATGTAGTCGGGCAAATACCTTCCGGCCTGGCGCATCATCCATACCGGAGGACGTTCAACTTTTTCTTTTCTTAAAGCCCGTAATAATAAATCGTTTTGTAGCATAAATTTTTATTTCTGATGTATGACGTAAGATGTCTGATTTTTGATTTCTGATTTATGATGTATTATGTTAGATGTATGCTAGATTTTGAGATCGTTGATTTTTATATCAGACATCATACATTGTATATCCGACATCCTACATCATACATCCCACATCAGAAATCAAGTAAAGTATTCCATCATCTTCTTAACCAGGTTTTCTTTTCCCGGCTGATCGCTGATGATTATTTTATTGTTAGTGAATTTTTTAATGGCGCCTGCTGTTGTATTACCAATGGCAAACAAAATTGTTTGCGCTGTAACCCTATTTGTTTTAAAAAAACTTTCCACAGCGCTGGGGCTAAAGAAAAGTATGCCATGATATTGCTTATTTATTTTATGCGGCACGGCAATAGTTTGATACACCACAATTTCATTTACTTCAATATTATTTTGCTGCAGTATTTGGGGCAGCTCATCCCTGCGCTGATCGCCGCAAAAGAAAATTACTTTATCAATAAAACGATCTGCTGCAATTAACTCCGCCAGTTCAGCAGCCGAGGTTGCGGTGCCTGCAATGCTTGCTTCTCCAAAATTTTCAGCAACTAATTTATTGGTGGTGGTGCCTATGCAATAAATATTCCAGTCGGGTTGTTGTTCGTACTGCCATGTGGTTACTGCATCCACAGCATTCATACTGGTAAAAACCACAGTGGTTGATAACAATAATGCCTGCTCTATTTCCTGTTGCACTTCAACAGTTTGTACGGGTTCGGTAGTAATAAAAGCAATTTCATCAATAATAATGCCTGCTGCTTTTGCATCCTCAACCAAAAAATTATTTAATGGCCTTGTACATAATATATTGATGTTATTTTGCTCCATTGCGAATGCCGTCGGCAATTTTTTGTCCGCCGTTTTGTAATAAATACGCTGCAGCAGTTTTTCCTAAATCCTGTGCATCTTTTACAGCCACTGTTTTTTCAACACTAACTTTTTCTTTACCATCAACCGATAAAATATTGCCTTTAAAATTTACCTGGTTATTTTCAATTACTGCCAGCGCACTAATGGGTGTTGAGCAGCCGCCTAATAATTGTCTTAAAAAATCTCTTTCAATTTTTGTACAGATAGCGGTATCTGTATGATTGAAATTGTTGCAAGCTTCCAAACAATAATCATCAGCTTCCCTGCACACCACCGTGATAGCGCCTTGTGCAGGTGCCGGTAACATCCAGTTTAATTCAATACTATTTTGCGGACGAAGATTTATTCTTTCTAAACCTGCTGCGGCAAAGATGGCAGCATCCCAATTTTCTTCTTGTAATTTTCTTAAACGTGTATTTACATTTCCACGAAGATTATGTATTTGATGCTGCGGAAATTTGTTTAACCATTGCGCTTTACGTCTTATACTGCTGGTAGCAACTGCGAATGGTGAATGGTGAATGGTGAATAGGGCATTAAATTTTTCAGCATCTTCATTCAGCATTGACCATTCACCATTCACCCATTCACCTTTATAAACCAAAAGATCTTTGTACGATGCTCTTTCTAAAATCGCTGCCTGCACAATGCCTTGGGCCATTTGTGTGGGCACATCTTTCATAGAGTGAACAGCAATATCAATTTTATTTTGCAACAGGGCAATGTCTAAACTTTTTGTAAAAATGCCCTGCACCCCCATTTCGTACAAAGGTGTTTGCAAATCAATATCACCTTCACTTTTTATAAAGACTAATTCGGAAGAAAAATTATTTTGTAATAATAACTGCTGCACTTTGGTAGCCTGCCAAACAGCCAACTGGCTTTCTCTTGTTCCAATGCGAATAACTTTGCCCATGTGCTTTAATTTGTACCGGTAGCAATAAATTCATTGATGGCATTAATATAATTGCAGCCACGCTGGTTTTGAGTACGCATGTTTACTGCCATACCTTTAATTACTTTCTGAATTTTAAGATCGGTAATAGATGGCGTAACCGGCAGCGTATTTTGTTTGGCAAAGTAGCTGGTATATAATTCGCAATTGTGCATGGCATACAGTTTATTTTTAACTGCTTTTAATAACGGAACGTTTTTACGCATTTCGTGCCACTCTAAAAATTCAAAAATTTGTTCTTTAATAATGGCTTCGGCTTTAGGTACTTCTGCTTCTCTTTTATGCAGGGTTGCATCTTTAATTTTAGACAAATCATCTACATTAACTAAAGTGATATTGGTTAAATCCTGTGCAGTTTTTTCAACATTGCAGGGTATAGAAAGATCGATAATAATTTTACGGCCTTTATTTAAAAGATGCGATTGTAAAATAACCGGTTCATCTGCATTGGTAGCTACTAAAATAATATCCGCTTCTTCCACCTGTTGGGCAATATCTTCAAGCGGTGCAAATTGTAATCCCAATTCGCTGGCCAGTTCTTCCGCTTTACTTTCGGTGCGGTTAATAAGGGTTATATTTTTTGTCTGTAAATAATCTACTAAATTTTTACAGGTATTACGTCCAATTTTTCCGGTACCAATCAGTAATATTTTTTTGTTTGCAATGCCGGTAACTTTTTCTTTTATAAATTGAATGGCGGCAAAAGAAACAGAAACCGTACCGCCACTTAAACCTGTATTGGTTTTAATTAATTTAGAAGATTGTAAAACGGCATTCACCAGCCTGTCTAAATAAACACCAATAAAATTATGCTGGCGGGAAAACTTTACGGCTTGCTTTAACTGCCCCACAATTTCGTAATCGCCTAAAATTTGAGAATCTAACCCGGCAGCCACATCAAATAAATGGTGGATAGCGGCTTTATCATTTTTTATATAAGCAATTTCATTAAATGTTGCTGCACTGCCCTGGGTTTGGGTACATAGCAAATTACACAGGTCGGCAACGTTTTCGGTGAAGCCATAAATTTCTGTACGGTTGCAGGTAGATATTACAAATAACTGATGCACATTATATAAAGGCGCAAGGGTTAGCAGCTTTGCATATTGCTCGTTACTTATGGCAAACTGGCCACGTAAAGCGGCATCTGTTTTTTTGTAGTTGATACCCGCTACAAAAAAATTTGATATGTCTGTTTGTTGAAGTGGAGCCATTGCTTTAAAAGCCTTTAAAATTTTGATAGCACAAAAATAGTTTCACACCAGCGTGTAAACTAATTTCTGTGTCATTACATTGTCATTTTACCAACTGATTGTAATCAAATGTGGTTGTGATTACAATCATAAAAGAACAAATGCTGCAATACGGGGATGAATTGTACTTTCATCCCCGGCAATTTTAAAACTTATTGAACTTTTAAAGGCGCCAGTGGTTAATTTTGAAAATATTTTTTATTTATGGCAATTAAAAGAGGCATTGTTTTAATGAACCTGGGTTCACCAGATTCTACATCGGTTAAAGATGTACGGCGTTATTTGAATGAATTTTTAATGGACGGAAAAGTAATTGATGTGCCTTACCTGCTGCGGTTTTTATTGGTAAAGGGAATTATTGTTCCCTTTCGTGCGCCAAAATCGGCAGAGGCTTACCGCACCATCTGGACAGATGAAGGCTCGCCACTAATTGTGCTTACACAACAATTGCAACAGCAGCTGCAGCAGTATGTAGATGAACCGATAGAAATTGCCATGCGTTACGGCAACCCCACGCCGGCAATGGCTTATGAAAATTTAATGAAACGTCAGCCGGGGCTGGAAGAAGTTTTGGCTATTCCATTGTATCCGCATTATGCCATGGCCTCTTACGAAACGGCAGTAGATTACGCAAAAGAAATTCATGCAAAAAATAAATATCCTTTCAAATTAAATTTTATAAAACCTTTTTTTGATGAAGCGGATTATATTACTGCCATGGCAGAAAATATAAAACCTTTTTTAAATGAGGAGTACGATCATATTTTATTCAGCTATCATGGCATACCGGAGCGGCACCTTAAAAAAACGGATGATACCAAAAGCCATTGCATGCAGGTGAACGATTGCTGCAATGTGGCTTCGCCGGCACACAGTAAGTGTTACCGCCATCAATGTTTTGTTACCACTAATTTAATTACCGATGCCCTGCAAATACCTAAAGAAAAATTCAGCATTTCTTTTCAATCAAGATTAGGCAAAGGCTGGTTGCAACCTTTTACCGATATCCGTTTAGAACAAATGCCCAAAGAAGGCATAAAAAAATTGTTGGTGCTTTGCCCGGCTTTTATAAGCGATTGTTTAGAAACTTTAGAAGAAATTGAAGAACGGGGTAAAGAAAGTTTTATGGCAGCCGGTGGCATTTCTTATAAAATGATTCCCTGCTTAAATACAAATGCGCTGTGGGTAAATACGCTGGAGAAATGGGTGAAGGAAACAGCCTCCCCAAACCCTGCAAGAATGATACTTAAATAAAAAACAATTTCACCATGCCATTATAAATCATACATCAGCCATCCAACATCATACATCCCAAAAATGCTCTACAATTACATCAAAGCACTGCACATTATTTTTATCGTTACCTGGTTTAGCGGCATGTTTTATATTGTAAGGTTATTTATTTATAACACCGAAGCAGGGGAGAAGCAAGGCGTTGAAAAAGAAATTTTGCAAAAGCAATTTTCAATAATGATCAAGCGCTTATGGCTGGGCATTACCTGGCCATCGGCCATACTCACTATAATTTTTGGCGGATGGGTCACGTCGATGTACACTGCTATTCCGCAGTGGTTATGGATAAAGCTGGGTTTTGTTGCAGGGTTATATGCGTATCATTTTACGTTACAAAAAATTTACAGTGATGAAATGAAAGGCGTCTTTAAATATACTTCCAATCAATTAAGGGTATGGAATGAAGTGGCTACTATTTTTTTAATTGCCATTGTAATGATTGTAACAGTAAAGGACAACATGAGCTGGCTGTGGGGAATAATTGGCCTTGCACTTTTTACAGTAGCTTTAATGAGTGCAATAAAAATTTATAAAATTATCAGGACTAAAAAATAAAATTAAATCGCATTGCTGAACCTTGGCACCGCCGTTTCTTTTTGATTACGCAGCAGGTGCAAATCGAATGCCCTGCAAATATTACGGATAAAACTATTGCCCAGCGCTGTAATCGCTGCACCCTCTTCGTTCCAGTTTACTAATTTATCTGCTTCCAGTTTTTCCAATTCTGCAAAACTGTATTTTCTTAATAAAGCAAGATGCTCTTTTTTAAAAAAAGTTTTGCCTTTGCAACTGATGTCTAAAATATACTGTTTAAAAGCCAGGTCTTCTTCGGTAAGAAAATAACCCCGGCGCAGTGGCAATTCATTTTTTTCGATGGCGGCATAATAATCATGCAGTGTTTTTTCGTTTTGTGCATATGCTGCACCTGCATCGCTTATGCTGGAAACACCAAGGCCTAATAATAATTTAGTTTGTTGTGTGGTGTAACCCATAAAATTCCGGTGCAGTGTGCCCTCTAATTTGGCAATGTATAAATCATCAGTTGCCAAAGCAAAATGATCCATGCCAATATCGTGATAACCATTTTCTAACAATAATTTTTTACCCAGCTGGTACAACTTCATTTTATCTGCTGCTGAGGGCAAATCATTTTCATCAAATAATCTTTGGCCACGGCTTGTCCATGGTACATGAGCATAACTGTAAAATGCAATGCGGTCGGGTTGCATGGCAATGGTTTGTTCAATGGTTTTTTGTAAACTTTTTAAAGTTTGTAAAGGCAGGCCATAAATTAAATCGAAGTTTACCGATTTAAAACCCACCGCTCTTGCGGCATCGGTTGCCCGCTGTACATTTTCCACCGGCTGAATACGGTTGATGATACGTTGCACTTCGGGATCTGTATCCTGAACCCCATAACTTACCCGCCTGAATCCTGCATTATACAATGTTTGTAAATGAAAGATGGTGGTATTGTTGGGGTGGCCTTCAACACTAAATTCATGATCGGAATGTATCGTTGATTTTTCAAAAATAATGTTCAGTAATTTTTCTAAATTTTCAGGAGAAAAAAAAGTGGGCGTGCCACCGCCCAAATGTAATTCACGTATAACAGGTTTTTCATCCATCAGGTTAAGATACAATGCCCACTCTTTTGCAATGGCCTGCATATATACTTCTTCTACGCTGTGGTTGGCGGTAATTTTTTTATTGCAACCACAGTAAGTACACAACGATTCGCAAAAAGGTAAATGCAAATACAAACTGATGCCTTCTTTGCTGTTGGTTGCTGTAAACTGCTGCTTAAAAATATTTTTCCATTTTGCGGTATCAATGCCTTCGTTCCAAAAAGGAACCGTTGGATAACTGGTATACCGCGGTACCGGCACATTGTATTTATTCAATAATGAAGTATCAATAGTCATGACTTTTGTATAAAGCGTAAAACTATCGGTAAAATAAAATAATCAGTATGATGTTTGTCAGCGTGGGCAATGAGAGGCATCAGCATTAAAAAAGCACCCTGTTTATGCGCAGGATGCTTTAACAAAACAAAAATGAAGCCTCTTAACTATTAGTATTTACGATGTTTCTGTAATATCAGTTTGCATGTGAATTAACGATTCACCATTCACCATTCACCATTGCCCATTCACTTCTACACCCATTCTTTTCTCACTGCAAAATCTCCAAAGCGTTCTTCCTTTAATTTTTCATTTTTAAAAACAAAAAATAAGTTATCGAGTTCTGTTAATATTTCTGCCTCACCTAAATTTTCTTTATACATCTTATTAAGCCTTTGCCCTTCGTTATCGCCACCCAGATGCAAATTGTATTTACCCGGTGCGGTGCCAATAAACCCAATTTCTGCTGCGGTGCTTCTGCCACAGCCATTGGGGCAACCGGTCATGCGTAAAATAATATCTTCCTCATTTAAAATATGTTTTGCAAGCAATGGTTCAATTTTATCAATCAGCTCCGGTAAGTAGCGTTGTGCTTCTGCTAATGCTAAAGGGCAGGTAGGTAATGCTACACATGCAATAGCATTTTTGCGAAGCAACGAGGCATTATCAGTATGCTCAATCAATTTAAAATCCTGTAATATTTTATTAATAGTTTCTTTGTCTGCTTCCGCAACATCACTTATAATTATATTCTGGCTGCTGGTAAATAAAAAATTACAGGCATCAGTTTTTGCAATTTCTAACAGCGCTGTTTTCATTGCCAGTTTTTCATCATCCAGTACTCTTCCGTTTTCTACAAATAAAGTATAATACCAAAGCCCCTTGTGGCTTTTGTGCCAGCCGTAAAAATCTTTTCTTTCATTAAACGTATAGGGTCTTGAAGGCGCTAATTTAAAACCTGTTCTTTTTTCTACTTCTTCTTTATATTTTTCTACACCTAAATTATCAACGGTATATTTTAAACGGGCTAATTTTCTATCGCTGCGGTTACCAAAATCTCTTTGTACGGTTACTACTTCGTAAATCGTTTTTAAAATTTTTTCTTCGGTATCTGCAAAACCAATTACCGTTGCAAGCCTTGGATAAGTTTGTGCATTACCATGCGTTGCAGATAAGCCGCCACCAATAGCAATGTTAAAGCCGAGTAATTTATTATTTTCAATAATGGCAATTAACGCTAAGTCATTTATTAAAACATCCACTTCGTTATTGGGCGGAATGCCAATACCAATTTTAAATTTACGTGGTAAATACCGGTCTTGATATAATGGATCTGTCTCCACATTTTTATCAGCTATTTTTTCATCATCAATCCATATTTCGTAATAGGCTTTTGTTTTTGGAAAAAGCAAATCACTGATCTTGCTGGCGTACGCAAAAATTTCTGCATGCAAAGGCGATTGTACTGGGTGTGATGCACAGGTAACATTACGGTTAATATCGCCGCAGGTGGCAATAGAATCTAAGTTGGCTTTATTAAATGCCTGTATGGTTGGTTTTATTTTAGATTTTACAATACCATGCAATTGTATAGTTTGACGGGTAGTAATTTTTATTACACCGGTAGAATTATCGTCAGCAATTTCGTTAGCTGCAATCCATTTTTTTGCACTTATAAAGCCGCCGGGTAGCCGCAACCGAATCATAAAAGAATATAAACGGTCTAATTTTTTTTCGGCACGTTCTTCTCTTCTGTCCCGGTCATCCTGCTGGTACATGCCATGAAATTTTATCACCGCCTGGTCATCTTCTCTAATGGCACCGGTAATTTCATCTCTCAAACTTTCTTTAATAGTTCCCCTAAGACCATCGCTGGCGGTTTTTATTTTTTCAATTGCTGATAAATTATTTTTCTCTGCCATTATTTGAAACTTCGTTTTATTTTTTTTCTTTTGAGCCGTGCTGAGAAGCTTTGTTCAACTTCATTGGCGTCGCACTCTTGAACATTTTATTTCTACTGTGCTTTAATTATGTTTTATTTTTTGCACCTGTCGTTCCTTCGGAACGAATTACAATTGGTGTTATGTTTTCTACCCACATTAATCTCCTACGGAGCTAATTTTAAATGCAAGTTTTTTCTTTTTTTGCGGCTTTCTTTTTTCCTTGCCGGGTGAGCCACTCTTAAGGAGTGACTCACCCTACATTTCAATCTCCGCAAGTTCCCCCTTCAGGGGGCGGAGGGGGTCAATACACATCCTTCTCATACCTTCCTTCTTCTTCTAAATGCTCCAAATATTTTTTTGCTTCTTCTTTAGTTTTGTTGCCGTATTGTTCAATAATTTGCAATAAGGTATTTTCAACATCAATACTCATCGGATGTTTTTTACCACAAATAAAAAATGAGGCACCACCATTTAACCATTCATATAATTCGGCACCATGTTGCTGCATTTTATGCTGCACATAAATTTTTTCTTTTTGATCTCTGCTAAAAGCCAGGTTAATTTTATGCAGTACACCGGTTTCAAACCAGTTTTGAATTTCTGTCTGGTATAAAAAATCACTTGCAAAATGCTGTTCACCAAAAAATAACCAGTTTCTTCCTGTAGCGCCGGTAGCATCTCTATCAGCTAAAAAAGAACGGAAGGCTGCAATGCCTGTACCCGGACCTACCATAATAATATCTTTATTTTCTTCAGGCAAACGAAAACGTTTATTAGGCTGCACAAAAAATTGCTGACTGCTGTTTAATTTTAATTTGCTCAGGTA